>DAOOOU010000012.1:0-8374 GCA_035387905.1 Bacilli bacterium
CAATCGCCTTCTTTAACAAAGACTTTTAATAAACCCATCGCCTCTAACCCTTCACGAGCTATTTTAATGGTTTCTAAATCAGTTTTGAGAATGGTCATTAAATGATGATGAGTAAATTCCCCACTCATTATTTCTAGTCGATCTAAGTCGCGCCATAAAGTCAAATATAAACTGATGGCTAAAGCTCCGACAATTGGTTCGTATAAAGAAATTAAATTTTGGCGATCGATTTCAGTTAATATTGTTTTATTAATAACAATGTAACTATCAGCCGGTAATAAAGTAATTAATTTCATAACTCACCAACTTTCTAGTTCTATTATATGTTAATTTATAATTGATAACAAGAAAAAAGCACTATTGTGCTGGTTCTTCAAGAGTAAGATAATTATCAATAATGCGATATACCTCTTCCCGCCCTTTTTTCGTTAGTGCGGAGAAGAAGACAATATTATCCTGTTCTTTTAAATTAAAGGCTTCTTTAAGGAAACGTTCTTGTTTTTCTCTGTTTTTCGGTGATACTTTATCATACTTCGTTGCCACAATCGTAACAGCTAAGTCATAGTATTTTAAAAATTCAAACATTAATTCATCATCTTCACTCGGTTTATGACGAAAATCAACTAACATAAATACCCGTTTTAAATTCTCCCGGTTAACTAAGTATTCTTCAATCATCAACCCAAATTTTTTCTGTTGCACTTTTCCGGTATTGGCATAGCCATAACCCGGAACATCAACTAAATAAAAAGCATCGTTAACTAAATAGAAATTTAAGGTTTGAGTTTTTCCCGGTTTTGAGCTTGTATGGGCATAATTCTTGCGCATCACAAGAGTATTAATAAAGCTACTCTTACCCACATTACTTCTGCCGACTAACAAAAATTCTTGTTTATTATCTACCGGATATTGGCTAGTTCGTACCGCAATGTGTTTTAACTCAACCGTCTCAATTTTCATATAAGATATCACCTACGTACGCATAATTATAACTGATAATCATTAATAATGCAAATCACCTTAAACGACTTATTATTTACAACATAATTAAAAATGATTATAATGAAAGCATAATAGAAAGGATATAATATGAAAAAAAGAAAAATTTTAAGAAATGCTGAACTAGTTACCATTATTACGGCTCTGATGTTTGGGTTTATTGGCATCTTCAGTTATGGTTTATATGAGGATTTAAATAATAAAACCCTTAATAAACCAACAGCAAAGAAACCTGTTACCGAAACGCTTGATCTTAATAGCGCAAAAGTCAAAGCCTTATATAAACGCTTAATTAATGTTCGTTTATGTAACGAAGGTACTACTTGGGATTACCAAGAATTAGCTAGTGGAGCAACAATTACTATTGCTGAAATGATAACTAGTGATAAGATTGATTTAATCTTTCGTCAATTTGATATTGATGGGCTTATTCCTGATGAAAGTTATGATCAAACAGCAGGTACCTATAAGACAATTACAATTAGTAAAGAACAATTTGATAATGCTGCTTTAGCTGTTTTTAAAGATACAATAAATATTGAAAACGATGATATTAAGAATTTTATTTATCAAGGTTACAAATTCAACTATGACAGCACAGAACAGCAAATCACTGGTGAAGGGATTGGCATTGGTTGTGAAATGCCGGGTTTAGATAGTAAATTAATTGGGGTAAATAATACTACTAACGGGTTAGAATTAATTGTTCAAGTAAATACAGCTGTTTTTGATCCCCAAAACGAAATAATGGAAAACACTAATTTAGAATTCTATGTTTATAAATATACTTTTACGAAACAAGGTAATAACTATTATTTAAACAGTATTGCTTATAATTTAGAATAATATAAAAGAAACAACTTATTAATAAGTTGTTTTTATTTACATTATTATGTCTAATTATTATAAAAACATCTGTACTTTTTTATTAGTAATTAGATATATGATATAATTATCCTAGTTGAGGTGGAATTATGAACAATAATCCTGATAAAAAAAAGTTTAGTTTTAAAAATTTATCAAAAGCGAAAAAACTATTTTTGGTGTTTGATGCCGTCGTCATTTTTACATTATTAATATCTGGTGTTATTACCTTAAATTTAAGAGCTAATTCAGATAACAATCAAATGTATATCGTATCTTTTAATTCAGTTGGTGGTAGTATCATTGAAGAACAGGTTGTACCCAAAGATGGTAAAGCCATTAAGCCAACTGATCCTAAAAAAGATGGTTACTTATTTGAAGAATGGCAACTGGATGGTAAAGTATATGATTTTAATACTCCCGTAACCAAAGATATTACCCTCATTGCCCATTGGCAAATTGATGTAATTCCCAAAGTTGTTGTTACTTTTGATGCTAATGGTGGCTCAATCGTTGATCCTTTAGAAGTAAGTGTGGGAACAGTTATTTCCCCACCATTAAATCCAACAAGAACCGGTTATAATTTCTCGGGTTGGTATCTAAATGGTGAGTATTTCAGTTTTAGTAATCCGATTATGGAAAATATCACTTTAGTTGCTCAATGGAAGAAATTAGCAACAGTAAAACCAAATCCAGTTATTCCTCCAGAAGTTATTGAGGTTCCTGAAGTAGTTATTGAAGGTTTCTATCGTGCTTATGAAGAAGGCGGTGCCCCATTTGTTGGTCAAGCATCATTTGCCTTAAGACTGATTTGGGAATTCCTATTAATTGATGAATATTAAAATACCATAAGGTATTTTTTTATGTATAATTAAGAAAAATAAAAACTCGTTTAAACGAGTTTCTTTTAATTATTGGTAGCGACGGGGGGATTCGAACCCACGACCTACCGGGTATGAACCGGTTGCTCTAGCCAACTGAGCTACATCGCCATTTGTTTGCATTAATAATATATCATACCATTAATTGTTTGACAATAATTATAAGATTTTTGTTATAATTAATTTATGAGAAAATTAGTTATTATTTTTATGATATTTATTTTGTTAATTCCTTTTTGTGTCAAAGCTACTACCAAAAAGGTTACTTTTGCTTCGTGCATTGATGGTGATACTGCTAAATTTATTGATCAAGAGCAAATAATAAAAGTTCGCTTCTTAGCAATAGACACTCCCGAAAGCACTAATGAAGTTGAACCATACGGTCAGGTTGCAAGTGACTATACTTGTCAAAGAATCAGCAAAGCAAAACAAATAACTTTAGAGTTTGACCCCAATAGTGATTTAAAAGATAAATATGATCGCTATCTGGCATGGGTTTTTGTTGATGAAAACTTATTACAAAAAGAGATAATTCAAAAGGGTTATGGCCAGGTTGCTTATTTATATGGTGATTATAAATACACCGCCGAGTTAAAGGTAGTCCAACAAACAGCCCAGCGAGAAAAACTTGGAATTTGGCAAGAAACAAAATCATTTAATTATCGTTGGCTATTATTAGTCGTTGGCTTATTAATCATAATTATCTTAGGTAAAAATAAACTACCTTTTAAACTTACTAAAAAAAATTATAAAATGATCGTTAAAGCATTAAAAAAGATTTAGATCATCCTAAATCTTTTTATATCCAACGAGAAATATATATTTTCCGAGTTGCATCTTCTTCATATTTTTCAAAGAAATTTAAAATATAGTTGACGATTGCCAAAAAGACATTATCATTTCGTTTTACGGTAAGTTTAACTAGTTCATTCTTCATTTCTTTGCGGAATAAATAGTCATCAATATATTTGGCTAAGATACTATCCAAGCGACTTGCTTTATTAAGTTCTTCAAGATCATCTACGGCAATATTAAAAATATAGTTTTCATAAACTTCAATTAATTTTTCCGAAACGAAATCATCATCAAAATATTCAAAGTTTATTATCTTATAATAATTAGGACAATTTTTTAAAATAAGTTTATTATTTTGCATAAATCCTCCTCATATTTTTATAAGTAAATTATACTATTACCTAAAATATTAGTCAAATAAAAAGAGCTTTTAAGCTCTAAATAAACGCATTACATCTTGAAAGGTAATATATAACATTAAGATCATTAAAAGGATAAAGCCAACTGTATGAAATACATTCTCAACTTTAGCATCTACCCGACTGCCTTTAATTTTTTCAATTAAGAGAAAGACAACTCGGCCCCCATCAAAAGCCGGAAATGGTAGAATATTTATGAAGCCAAGATTAATGCTCAAAAAGACAACTAAGAATAAGACACTGTCAATGCCCATTTTGGCAGTTTCCCCAACAATAGAGTACATGCCAACTGGTCCCGCTAGCGAAGTCATTGCTAGTTTACCAGTAAATAAACCGCCAATGACAATCACCATTGATTCAATGATAAAAGCAAACTTAGTTCCAGCAAATTTAATTGCCGAAATAAAACCGGTGGTTTTTTCAGCTTTAATTTCAATGCCAAAAACTCGGCTTTTATTACCTTCTTTATCAACTTTTTCTTGAGGCGTAATATTATATTTCTCAGTTTTGCCGTCTTGATGTTTAATCGTAAACAAATATTTATTATCCTTGCTTTTCATGGCTAAAATTAATTGAGCACGATCCCAGTTATTAACCTTTTTATTGTTGATAGCAATGATTTCATCACCAGCCACAATGCCCGCTTTTGCCATTGGTTGATTGGGTGTTGCTTTGTAAACAACAGGCTTTAAAACACTTGCTCCCCAAAATAAAGCAATTACAAATAATAAGACAATGGCTAAGAGAAAATTCATTGTAACCCCAGCAATTAAAATTAATAATCGTTGATGCCAAGGACGGTTACACATAAAACGTTCTTTTTTAATTTTTTTATCATCTTCATCAACTTCCCCGGCCATTTGCACAAAACCACCTATCGGAAATAAACGAAGGGAGTATTTTATTCCGTCTTTGCCTTTTTTTGATAATATTACTGGTCCCATGCCTAAAGCAAATTCATAGATATGAACATTGCTTTTACGAGCAACTAAAAAATGGCCAAGTTCGTGAACAAAAATCAATAAACCTAAAATAAAAATTAGTAATAAGATGTTTAAAATCATTATGTCCTCCAACCTATAAGAATCTCAAGATCATAATAAAAGCAATTAATACAAAACAAATACTATCAATGCGGTCTAAGATACCACCATGCCCGGGCATGATATTGGAAAAATCTTTAATCCCATTTTCTCTTTTTATTTTACTAAATAATAAATCACCAATTTGACCTACAGTTGATAAAAACATCGTGAGAATTATTAATTTGGTAAATGGGATAGCACTAATAAAATTATAATAAAATAATACCGCCACTGTTGTTCCTAAAATAAAGCCCGCTACACTACCCTCAATTGTTTTATTGGGAGATATTTTAGGGCATAGCTTATGACGCCCAATTAGCTTACCAATAATCATTGCAAAAGTATCATTTAATGCTGAAATCAAGAATAAGTAAACCAGTAAAAGAATATTCATACTTCTGGCTAATAAGAAACTATTTAGAGTTACACCAATTAAAAGGATAAAACCAATTAAATAAAAAGCATCTTGAGTAGTATAGGCTTGATCATCTTTATAAAATAACGTGGGAATAAGCATTGCTAATAATAAGAAAATAATTGCTTGATAAGATACGCCAAAAACTAAGATGTAGCCATCATAGGTGGCAAAAATTAAAAGCAATAAACTTAGTAAGCCCATAATTACAACAATTAATGGTAATTGATGGTGACTTTGTTTTAAAGTAATTACTTCTTTGTAACCTAAGATACCTATTAGGCCCATTAATATCGAAAGGGTAATACCACCTAAAATATATGCGGGAACGATTATTGCTAAAGCAATAGCAGCACTAATTACTCTTGTTTTCATTTTCGATCTCCTCCAAAATGACGATTCCTTTTTTGATATTCGATAATAGCTTGATCAAAATTATATTTAGAAAATTCTGGCCAGAGAATCGGTGGAAAATAAAATTCCGCATAATTTAACTGCCAAAGCATAAAATTACTTACCCGAAATTCACTACCAGTTCTAATTAATAAATCAATTTGGGGTAATGGTTGATATAAATAATTAGTCATCGTTTGTTCGTTTATTTCATCAAGTTGTAACTTCCCCTCCTGGACATCAACAATCATCTTTTTAGAGGCATCAATAATCTCCGCATGACCGCCATAGTTTAAACAAATATTAAAAATACCCCCATTATTATCTTTTGATAAAGCAGTTGCTTCGTCCATTGCTTGACAAACATCTTCTCGTAAATTGTGCCTTCTTCCCGAAAATACAATTTTAATATCTTTAGTGATTAATCGCTTATATTCTTTCTTAAATTCAGTCACAAAAGTATCCATTAAATATTTAACTTCTTTAGCACTGCGATTAAAATTTTCTGTTGAAAAAGCAAAGACACTTAAATATTTAACGCCTTTAGCAAATATATACTCGGCTAATTTACGAATATTCTCAAAGCCTTTTTTATGACCTTGTAAATTTGTTTTATTATTTTCTTTTGCCCATCTCCGGTTGCCATCGATAATTATTGCAACATGTTGTGGCATATTTTTGTTCATTAATATCAATTCCTTCTAGAAGAAGTATACTATTTTATGATAGCCCCTGTCAAATGAAAAGCAGGTTCTTAACACTGAAAAAGAAGCTTGCGCTTCTTAAAACGAGTCGATATTAATCTTAACTTTTTTGAGTCCCAGAAGATAAGCATTTGCTTGCACTAAAGTGCGAATTGCATTAGCCATCTTACCACCACGACCAATAACTGTTCCCATATCGCCTTCATGAACAATAATTTCTAAAATTATTGATTCCTCTTCACCAGCAAATTTTTTGACTTTAACCATATCTGGTTCCTTAACAATACTTTTTACTAAGTATTCGGTAAAACTAATTAAATCCATTATTTACTACCTACTTTTTTAGTAGTTTTAACTGCTGGAGCTTTTTTAACTGGTTTTTTGGTTGTTGCTTTCGGTTCTTTTACTTCTGCCTTAACTGTTTTTGCTTCAATCTTAGGTGCTACAGCTTTTTTAGCTGGAGCTTTTGGTGTAACTGCCTTTTTCTTAGGACGAGGGTTTTTACTCAAACTAAATTTAGTCATAATTCCCGCTTTACTTAATAATGATTTTACGGTATCTGTCGGGATTGCTCCTTGAGTTAGCCAATATAAAATTCGTTCTTCATTAAGTTTAACTTCTGCTGGATTAGCAATCGGATTATAAGTCCCAACCGTTTCAATAAAACGTCCATCTCTTGGACTTCTTGAGTCAGCTGTGACAACTCGATAAAAACTACGTTTCTTTGCACCCATTCTTTTTAATCTAATTTTTACTGCCATTTTATTTACCTCCTTTGCCTTGCCCAATAAATATAACAAAAACCTTAAAAGGTGTCAACACTTTTTGGTTGACACCACTATAATACTTCTATTTCTTCTTTTTTATTTTTTTTACATTTTCTTAACTTTTTAAGTAAGATCTGGGTCCCTAATGTTCCCCCAACACCAACTAATAAGCTCCCGGTTGCGGTTAAAAAGTATTTAAGAAAATTTGATGAACTTTCGGTTTTAGGTTTTACATTAGTAATTTTCGTTGTACTAAAAACATAGTAGGAAGAACCATTAGTAGTGAATTCAACATAGCCGTTTTTAACAGCATAACTTTTATTCATTAACTGATACTGGTTATTTTTTTCTAGATAATTATAGATTAAGATGTTTTGGGCTTTTACAAAATCATTACCTAAGAATAATTTTACTTTAACGTTAGTTGGTAATTTTGTTTTATAAGCTAAATACTTCGCATCATATTTTTCCAAACTAATATTTAAATCAGTTTGCGAATTAATATTTTTATCAAGTAAAACTTGGTATAACAACCCATTATAACGATTAACGACATTAACGGTTAAACTTGATTGTTGTTCCTTAATTAAACTTAAGACACTTGCATAAATTGTTTTATCAGCATTTTCGGCAAGATTTAAGACCGCCGGTTCTGTTAGTTTAGTGCCTGTGGCTTCAGCAAGGGATTCAATTCGATTAGCAATACTATCTTTATTAACTAATACGGTATAAGTTGTTTGTTTAGTCCCGTTAGTTAAAATAATATAAACTGGAGTGATCCCCGTTTCTAAATCATCTTTACCTTCAATGGTAATTTGGGTAGTTTCATCGATGGCAGTGGCATTGATTTTAAGAAAAATAATCTCATTACTAACCCCAAATAAATATACAAATTGATTAGCAATTAAGTCAATTCCATTATCATTAATCGTTAAGGTTTTAAGTAATACTTCATTACTTTCAGTTACTGCTGGTTTAGGATCTGTTGCTAGTTCTCCTCGATAAACAGTTATGGTATAGGTTCGTTGTTCACCGTTTTCGGCAGTAACAAC
>DAOOOU010000013.1:0-8338 GCA_035387905.1 Bacilli bacterium
GCTTGATTAGTTTCTTGCTTTAAGTCTTCACTTAATCCGTGATAAAGAACAATTACAAAGTAAGTAGCAATTAATAAGAAAAAGATAATAATGCTCGAATAAACGATCATTGTGCTTAAACCCCATCCTTTATTATCAAGCTTATTCATAATTACACCTCGTAATTATTATATAACAAAAATAAAAAAATGAGTAGTTCTTACTCATTATTTTAAACTAATTCAACAGTTGCTCCGGCTTCTTCAAGTTGAGCTTTAATTTGTGCAGCTTCATCAGCAGAAACATTTTCTTTGATGTTACCACCATTATCAGCGATTGCTTTAGCTTCAACTAAACCTAAACCAGTAATTTCTTTAATAACCTTAATAACAGCGATTTTAGTTCCGCCTGCTTCTTTTAAGACTACAGTCTTAGTTGAACTGCCAGTTTCTTCAGCTGCTGCTGGTGCCGCAACGGCAGTCACCGCACTTGGATCAACACCAAATTCCTCTTTCATTGCATCAACTAATTCTTTTACTTCAAGAATAGTCATTTCTTTTAAAGCACTAATAAAATCTTCTTTTTTTAATTTTGCCATTTTCTTCTTCCTTTCTTTCCTAAATTATTTTTCTAAACTATCAGCATACATATTTAATCCTACTGATAGGTCCCGAACATATTGCATCATACCGCCCGCTAACATTGTTAGTAAACCTTCTCGTGATGGAATTTCGGCATATTCTTTGATTGTTTCTAGTGAGGCAACATCACCGCTGATTATGCCTACCCGAATATCTAATTTCTTATTCTTTTTTGCAAAATCAGCTAAAGTCTTGATTGATTCTAATAATTGGCTACCAAATAATATTGCGTTGGGTCCAGCTAAGAAATCATCTAGGTTAATCTTTAATTCATCTAAAGCTCTTTTTAATAAAGTATTCTTATATATCTTAACTTCACTTGAGCTATTGCGTAAGCCTCTTCTTAGTTCACTAAGACTAGATACGGTTAATCCTTGATAAGCAAAGATTACTACTGCTTCAGCATCTTTAATTTGCTTAACTATTTCATTAACAATCTTTTTCTTCGCTTCAAGATTTTTTTCACTTGCCATTTTACTCCTCCTTTATCATATAAAAAGCTTTCTCCAGGAAAGCTTAATAAAAAACACAAAATGTTTTGCTTAAACTTCCTCGGTAGGATTTATTTGACACCTACTGTCTTGGGAATGGCTTTTTCATTTATATTATATTTGATAATATCTTAGTTGTCAAAAGAATTTATGTCTAATTTAATACCAGGGCCCATTGTGCTGCAAATTGAAACGTTTTTAATTAATTTGCCTTTAACTGCAGCTGGCTTGGCTTTAATAATAGTATTAACAAAGAATTCTAAATTCTCTTTTAATTTTTTTTCAGGAAACGACACTTTACCAATAATGCTATGAACATTACCGTAGGCATCTGTCTTATATTCAATCATACCTTTTTTAACATCGGCAATAGTTTTTTCAACATTAGTTGTTACTGTTCCTGTCTTAGGATTTGGCATTAAGCCTTTCGGTCCTAATACTTTACCAATCTTACCAAGAATAGGCATCATATCTGGGGTCGCTATAATAATATCAAAATCAAACCAATTTTCTTTTTCGATTTTGGTAATCATATCAACATCACCAACATAATCAGCGCCTGCGCTTTTAGCTTTTTCAGCTGCATCGCCTTTAGCAATCACTAAAATCTTTTGCGTACGACCAACTCCTGCTGGTAATACAATTGATCCCCGCATTTGCTGGTCAGCATTTTTAGGATCAAGATTAAGTTTCATTGCAATTTCGACTGAGCTGTCAAACTTTGTAATTGTTGTTTCTTGAACTAATTTAATTGCTTCTTCAATCGGATAAGCTTTTTTCTTATCTACCTTTTGGGAAGCTGCCACATATTTTTTACCTAGCTTTCTCATTTTTACCTCCTAATTGTGGTTTATTAGCGGATTTGCTTTTTTATTCTTCTTCTTTATTTTCTGTTTCTTCTTCTTCAGTTTCGCTGATTACTTCAACTTCAGTTGGAGCTTGTTGTTTAACTTCTTCTTCCATCTTCGCTAATTCAGCTTCACGTTTAGCTGCTTCAATTTCTTCTTTAACAGCTTCCGCTTCTTGTTCAGCAAGTTCAGCATCGTTAATTCCTTTAATTGCTACACCCATATTACGAGCAGTACCTTCAATAATATTCATTGCTTCTTCAACATCATAAGCATTTAAATCAGGTAATTTTGTTTCAGCAATTTTTCTTAATTCATCTTTTGTAATAATAGCAACAACATGGTTTGCCCCTTTGTTACTACCTTTTTGAATCTTTGCTGCTTTTTTAATTAAGAATGTTGCGGGTGGAGTTTTTAAAATAAATTCATAACTACGATCATCATATAAAGTTATCTCACAAGGGACAATATCCCCCATACGATCTTTAGACGCTTCATTAAATCGCGAACAGAATTCTTGTAAATTAATTCCGGCTGGCCCAAGAACAGTACCTACTGGTGGTGCCGGAGTTGCTTTACCCGCTTCAATTTGTAATTTTATTTTTCTAACGATTTCTTTTGCCACGAAAAACACCTCCTAAAAATTTTTTTCGCGAAAGTGGTACTGGGCAATCCGCATTCCCTCCCACTTAAGCTGATTATATAAATATAACCGCACTTAAGATATTAACATATTAATATTTAAAATACAATTATAAGTTTTTGTCCTTAATTAAGCCTTGCTTACTTGGAAAGGCTCGACTTCAATTGGCGTTTCTTGACCAAATAGGTCAATTAAAACATTAAGGCGATTATTCTCTAGGTCAATACTATCAATAACGCCTTGCATTCCTTTAAATGGACCATCAACAATATTAACTTTACAACCAACTTCTAATTCCGATTCAATGTTGATTCGGCTCATACCCATATTTGCTAAAATTCGATCAATTTCTTGAGGAAGTAAAGGTGTCGGTTTTGCCTTATGACCTGATGAACCAATGAAACCAGTTACTCCTGGAGTATTACGAACTATATACCACGCTTCATCACTCATTATCATTTCAACAAGGATATAACCGGGAAACATCTTTTTAACTTTTTCTTTTTTAACGCCTTCCTTGACTTCTACTTCAGTAGTCTCAGGAATAATAATCCGAAAGATATTATCCTGCATTCCCATTGATTCAGTACGCATTTCTAATTTTTCTTTAACTTTTGTTTCGTGACCACTATATGTGTTTACGACATACCATTCTTTTTCCATTAACTAAACATCCCCTTTATCAACGATGAAACTAAATCTAATAACATAAAGAACGCTATTAAAAATAAACAAAATATTATTGTTGCCAAAGAGTATTTAATTACTTCCTTAGCTTCCGGCCATTTTACTTTGCTTAATTCTAATTTAAAAGTTTTAAACCAGCTCGTTTTTTTCTCTTTAGCAACCGCCTTTTTAAGGGGCTTTTTTGCTTTATCTTTAACCATATTTCCTCCTTAATATTTTTTCAAAATAAAAACACCTTTCCGTGTTAAGAGTAATTTATCATGAATTAAATAAAAATGCAAGTATTTTAAGAAAAGTCTTGACTATCTATCAGCCAAGACTTTTTTTACTTTAGTTTTAATTCTTTGCATTGTATTATCAATTTGTTTGCTATTCCGATCTAACAATACAGCAATTTCATTATAATTAAGATTATTAATCATTAACGAAAACACTTCATTTTCAAAATTTGATAACTGCTCTTTAATATTTGTCATCAACTCTTGTAACTCTTCAGCTTTAGAAATGTTTTCTAAAGGATCATTTTCGTTATTATCACCAATTAAATACATTAGTGGTACCTTAATGTTTTCATAAGTATGCTCTAAAGAAAGTGATTCATTAAGTAACTTGTTTTTTTGTCGACCAGCTTTAATAACTGCCACTTGTAATCTACGATCAACACAAACTGTAATAAACCTTGCTAATGAAGCATCCTTATTATCCTTATAATTATTAATGGCATCCATAAAGCCGATTAATGCTTCTTGATATAAATCGTTATAATCAATGCCTAACGAACTTGCGGTCTTAATATATTTTTTAATAATAATCTCAATAATATATTTATACTTTTCATATATAATTTCTTTTGCATCTTCATTAGCTTCATTAATTAAATAAATTAACTCCCCATCGGAATAATCTTTATAATTCATTTTTTCACCTATTAACAACACCATATATTAATACTGCTAAAGCAACTGATACGTTTAGACTATTAACTTGACCATTCATCGGAATCGCCACCGTTAAATCACTTGCTTCTTTAACTAATCGAGATACTCCCTTGCCTTCACTACCAACTATTAAAACACATTTTTCACTAAAATCAACTTTTTTATAATTAATTCCTGACATGTCAGCAGCATAAACGAAATAACCAGCTTTTTTTAAGGCTTCGATGGTTTGAACTAAATTACTTACTTGCGCAACTTTCACATAATTTAAAGCCCCGCTACTAGTTTTCATTACCGTTTCATTAACAACAGCACTACGGTCTTTGGGGATTATTATTGACTTAACCCCAGCAGCTTCACAGGTTCTAATAATTGCTCCTAAGTTATGAGGATCTTCAATATGATCAAGCATAACAATTATTTTTTCTTCAAGCAGGGCTTGATAGTCATAATAATCATAGTCATCAATCACAATCACAATTCCTTGATGATTACCTTGAGCCATATGGTCTAAAGTTTTATTGTCGGTAACAATATATTTTAATTTATTTTGTTTGATAGTATTTAAAACTTGTTGATCGTTAAAATTTTTACCAAGATATATTTTTCTGATTTGTTTAAGATTACTACTTAATTCATTAAAGACGTTCTTACCATATGCAATCATTTAATTACCTACTATGAAATCAATGATTTCTTCTATTCTATTTATATTATTGGTTAAATACAATTTTCCGATTAAAGTTTCTAAACCCGTTGCTTGCCGATAAGTAACAATATCGGTGCTTTTAGCTTTACCACCATGCGCATTGCGCCCCCACTTGGTAATAGCTATCTCTTCCGTCGTTAAGAAATTAGCTTGAATTAGTTTCTCGAGATATGAGCATTGACTTTTAGCACTGACATAATTAATACTAGCTTTTTGTAAATCACCCGGTTTAAGCCGCCCTTGACTTATTAAATATTGACGAATATATAATTCGTATACGGCATCTCCCAGATAAGCTAAAGTTAAAGGATTATTGGGCATTTATCTCCCCTCCTATTATATCTTTTTGGAAATACTAATGGCAGCCATAATCCCGTCATTGACTGCTGGAATGATTTGATAAGCTTCTTTTTTGATAGCATCACCGGCGCCATAAATGCCTGCTACTTTTGATTCATATTTCTCATCAACTGTAATATAACCATCTTGATCAAGAATATCTAGATCTTTAAGGAAATTAGTTGCTGGTAAAGAACCAATATAGATAAATACTCCCGCAACAGCTAGCTGACGATCAGTATCAAGTAAAACCCCGCTAACTTTATTATTCTCTTCAATAATTTTAGTAACATTACTATTAAGAACTAATTCGATATTGGGAATTTGCTTAATTTTTTCCACAAAAATATTATCCGCTTTAAAATCACTACGACGATGAACTAAATATATTTGGCGGCATATTTTTGATAAGTAAATAGCTTCTGATAATGCACTGTTTCCTCCGCCAATAACAACAACATCTTGCCCTTTATATAAAGGACCATCACATAAAGCGCATGTACTTACCCCTTTACCTAATAATTTTGCTTCATTATCAATATTTAATCGTTTAGGTCTTTGACCAGTCGCAACTATCACGTGATGGGCCTTAAACTCGTCTTTATCAGTAATTACTAATTTATATTCTGGATGATTTTCAATAGCCGTCACATTTCTGGTTTGATAAGCAATCTCATTATATTTTACTTGATTATAAAAGCGAATCGCTAAATCAGATCCTGATATTGAAGATTCACCAATATAATTCTCAATATTATCAATAAAATTAACATAACCGCCAGGCATATTCTTTTCTAAGCAGAGAATACTCAAGCCACTTCTTTTAGCATAAATTGCCGCTCCAATCCCAGCGGGTCCCATACCAATAATTATTATATCGTAGATCATTAAAATCTAACCTCCTTTATTTGATAAGAAGCATATACATCTTCATATTTACTTTTTCGTGTTAATAAAATAAATAATACTAAACCAAAGCCAAATAATATAAGCGAAACTATTTGGGCAGCTTTAAAGCCACCTAGCATCAACGAATCAGTACGGTATATTTCAATGAAGAATCGGCCACAACTATACCACATTAAATAAATACTAGTTAGTTGGCCGTTTTTAATAAATTTTATCCGACGCACAATAATTAACACAAGAAAACCTAATATACACCAAAGAGATTCATAATAAAATAAAGGTTGATAATAGATATTACTGATCTTCATCCCGTTAATGACAAACTGAGGAATTATTTTTAATGCTTCTAAACTAGCTAAAGTTGTTGCTCCACCATGGGCTTCGCTATTAAAGAAATTACCCCAACGGCCAATTGCCTGACCAATAATAATTGCTGGGACAGCAATATCAATTATTTTAAGAAGGCCGACTTTATAACGATAGCAATAAAACCAAATCATAATAAAACCAAAAAGTAAACCCCCGTGAATGGCTAAACCACCTTCCCAGACTTTTAAAATGCTTATCGGATTACCCGCATATAGATGCCAATTAAATGCCACATAATAAAGGCGAGCCCCGATTAAACCAAAAATTATTGTCCAAAAAGTCATATTAAAAATAAATTCTTGATCAATTTTGAACTTTTTGGCTTCCCGATAAACAAGAAAATAACCAAAAACAAAGGCAACAAATAATATTAATGAATACCATTTTAGATCAAAGCCAAATAAATTAGTAATTATGGGATTCATTTTATCACCTCCGATACTAATTAATTATAATTGATTTTCCGTTTTTTTACTATCTTTTTCCAGCTAGTTTTGATATTAAATATTGGCCGGTATAGGAATTCTTTTCTTTTGCTAATTGCTCCGGAGTACCAGTAGCTACTACTTTACCCCCGTCAATTCCCCCTTCTGGGCCAAGATCAATGATGTAATCGGCAACTTTAATAACATCTAAATTATGTTCAATAACAATTACGGTATCACCATTATCAACGATGCGATTTAATATTGCTAATAATTTTTTAATATCTTCGCTATGCAACCCGGTGGTTGGTTCATCAAGAATAAATAAACTCTTGCCGGTTGCTTTTTTTTGCAATTCTTTAGCTAATTTTACGCGACCTGCTTCTCCCCCAGATAAAGTTGGTGCACTTTGACCAAGTTCAATATAAGAAAGACCAACATCCATCATTACATCTAAAACATTTTTTACTTTAGGAACATTTTCAAAATATTCCACAGCTTCTTGAACGCGCATTTTTAATACTTCGGCGATATTTTTCCCTTTAAATTTAATATCTAAAGTTTCTTTATTAAAACGGTTCCCCTTACACACGTCACAAGGAACATAAACATCAGGTAAAAAATGCATTTCGATTTTTTTAACCCCGTCTCCTTGGCAGGCTTCACATCTTCCCCCCTTAACGTTAAAGGAAAAACGCCCTTTATCATAACCCTTCATTTTAGCTTCTTTCATCTGGGCGAAGACACTCCGAATGTCATCAAAAACACCAACATAAGTTGCCGGGTTACTTCTTGGGGTGCGGCCAATTGCATCTTGACTTATGCGAACTACTTTATCAATATTTTCTAAACCGGTTATTTCCTGACATGCTCCGGCTTCTGCTTTTGAATTATATAAATTATTAGCTACTCTTTTATATAAGATATCATTAACAAGAGTGCTTTTCCCTGAACCACTGACGCCAGTAACACAAATAAAAGTTCCCAAGGGGAAAGCAACATCGATTGCTTGTAAATTGTTTTCAGTAGCTTTAATAACTTTTATGAATTCGCCGTTACCGCTTCTTCTTTTTTGGGGAACAGCAATTGATTTTGTCCCTTTTAAATATTGGCCAGTGATACTACTGGCGCAAGCCATTACTTGTTTTGGTGTTCCCGCAGCAACAACTTGGCCCCCTTCAGTTCCCGCGCCTGGACCAATATCAACTAAATAATCAGCTGCTAACATAGTATCGATGTCATGTTCAACAACAATTAAGGTATTCCCTAAATCACGCATTTCTTTTAAAGTATTAATTAGCATAGCATTATCCCTTTGATGAAGGCCAATACTTGGTTCGTCTAAAACATATAAGACTCC
>DAOOOU010000014.1:0-8059 GCA_035387905.1 Bacilli bacterium
TCGGCTTTCTCTTTTAATAAATCCGCCTGGTATTTTCCCTACTGAATATAGTTTTTCCTGATAAAGGACAGTTAGTGGGAAAAAGTCTTGAGTAATTGGCTCTTTGCCCATTACTGCTACTGATAATATTACCGTGTCACCATATCTAATAATTACCGAACCATTAGTTTGTTTAGCTACAGCTCCATTCTCAACAATGATTTTTTTACCTAAAAAATCTAAATCAAATACTTTTTTTGTCATATATAACCTTTCTACCTAAAAAAAGACACTTAAAATAAAAAGTGCCTATTTTCTTAAATCTAATTTCTTAATTAATTCACGATAACTTACTACATCATTACGTTTTAAATAATCTAATAAGCTTCGTCTTTTACCTACTTTTAACAGTAAGCCGCGTTTTGAATGAAAATCGTGTTTATGGGTTTTTAAATGTTCTGTTAATTCATTAATTTCTGCTGTCAGAATTGCAATCTGAGCAGGAGTTGAACCACAGTCATTTTCCCCTTTACCGAATTTCTTAATTAATTCAGCTTTTTTCTCTTTTGAAACTGCCATTAATTTTCTCCTTTCAATTATTATCCGTTTATTCCTCGTAAAAATACGGAGTATATTTAAACCAAGAATAAACTTCTTAATCATTATATATTATTATTAAATAAATAGCAAGTCCCTTAAATTAACATTTTATAAGGTCGGACAAGATTTGAATCATGCTGATCTTTTTGATAAATAGCAATGACTTCATTTTGATAAATAATAACTGCTTTTTGATCATTAAAGAAATTTGCTACTTTTCCCCCATTTTTGATCTTAAAATATAATTCTTCATCAATTATTACTTGCTCATAATTAGATAAAGCCCTTTTAATTGGGATTAGTGGTGTTTGGGCGGTTATTTGGTCTAAGTTAACCGCTTCTTCAATAGTAAAAGATCCTTGTTCAAGTCTGACTAACTCTTGCATCGTCCCAATTGTATCTAACTTTTGACAAATATCTCTAATTAAACTACGAATATACGTCCCTTTAGCAACTGTTGCCTTAAAGGTCACAGTCTCTTGAGTATTATTTGTTATTTGCATATCAAAAATCTTTACTAGTTTTTTAGGTAACTCTGGTTTTTGCTGATGACGAGCATAATCATATAATCGGCGGCCATTAACCTTAACAGCAGAATATAATGGGACTTCTTGTTCATACTCACCAATAAAACTTAAGATCGTATTATTGATTAAGGTTTGATCTTGCACCTTGGACTCTTCTTTAAGAATATTCCCTGTAATATCTAATGTATCAGTTAAAATTCCCCATTTAATTGTTGCTAGATAAGTTTTTGATTCAGCGGTGATAATATCAACAAGTTTTGTGGCTTTACCTAAACATAGTACTAATACTCCTGAAGCTAAGGGATCTAAAGTCCCCGTATGACCAACTTTTTTTGTCCCATAAATCTGACAAATTTGGTTAACTACATCTCGGCTAGTTATCCCTTGCGGTTTATTAACTATTAATAGGCCGTTCATTAGTTTCTGCTTCCTGGTGAATCTCTTTAATAATACTTTCAATTTTATGACCATAAGCTATAGAATTATCATAAGCAAAACGAAGCTTTGGGGTGTGCCTTAACTCAATTCGCGAAGCTAACTCGGTTCTTAAATAACTAGCGGCCTCGATTAATTCTTTTTCTAAATCTTTAGCGGGTAGAGCTGACAAACTAGTAAAGAATACTTTTGCATAAGATAAATCTTTAGCTACTTCCGTTCCGGTAATGGTAATTGTTTTTAATAAGGAATCACTAGCCTCATTAGCTAATATTTCACTAAGAAATTTACTAATTTCCGACTCAATCTTTTTTAAGCGTACGGTATTCACTTTTTAACCTCAACAATTTCATAGCACTCAATAATGTCACCAATTCGGATATCATTACAGTTATCTAAAGTTAAACCACATTCAAAACCTTTTTTAACTTCTTTAACATTATCTTTTTCTCTTTGAAGACTACTGATCTTGCCTTCATGAACAACAATTTGATCACGAATTAAGCGAATTTTAGCATTACTTTTTAATAAGCCGTCAGTAACATAGGTTCCCGCAATATTACCGACTTTAGAAAACTTAAATATTTTTCTAATTTCTGCTGTTCCTAAGTTTTTCTCTTCAAATTCCGGATCTAACAAGCCCTTCATTGCTAGTTCCATTTCTTCAACAACTTTATATATTATGGTATATAATCTTAAATCGACATTATATTCTTTAGCTAAGTCTTTAGTTAAAGTTGAAGGAATAACATTAAAGCCGATAACAATTGCGTTAGAAGCATTAGCCAAGACAATATCACTTTCCGTGATTGTGCCGATACCACTTCTAATGACTTTAACTTTAACCCCCGCAACATCAATTTTTTCGAGAGCGTTTTTAACGGCTTCTTCTGAACCACGAACATCAGTTTTTAAAACCACATTAATTTCTTTATGACCGGCACTGATTGCCGCAAATAAATCATCAAGTGATAGATTAACTTTTTTACTTACTTTTTGTTTAGCCAGTTCAACTCGCTTCGCAGCTATTTCTTTAGCTTGTTGTTCATTTTCAAAAGCCATAAATTTATCACCCGCTGCAGGATTATCATTTAAACCAGTTATTTCTACTGGTGAAGATGGCCCAGCGGCAACTATTGCTTCGCCACTATCATTGCGCATTGTTCTAATTTTGCCATGAGTAGTTCCCACGACAACTGGATCACCAATTCTTAAAGTTCCGTTTTGGATTAATAAAGTAGCTACCCCACCTGTTTTAGAATCAACTTTTGATTCAATTACTGAACCAATAGCATAGCGGTTGGGATTAGCTTTTAAATCTAAAACCTCACTCATAACTAAAATAGTGTCTAATAGTAAGTCAATGCCTTCCCCAGTTTTAGCTGATATTTTAACAAATGGCGTATTGCCTCCCCATTCTTCAGGAGTAATATTTAATTCAGCCATTTCTGTCATGATTTTTTCACTATTAGCATCAGGCAAGTCAATTTTATTGATCGCAACAATAATCGGTACCTTAGCGGAAAGGGCGTGTTCTACCGCTTCCTTTGTTTGTGGCATAACCCCATCATTAGCTGCAACCACAATAATTACTAAATCAGTGACACTTGCGCCTCTGGCCCTCATTTCGGTAAAAGCCGCATGGCCAGGGGTATCAATAAAGGTAATGTATTCATCATCTTTTTGAATTTGATAAGCCCCAATATGTTGCGTAATACCACCAAACTCAGTATCCACTACTTTACTTTCTCTAATCTTATCCAATAATGAAGTCTTACCATGATCAACGTGACCCATAATGGTTACTACTGGTGGTCTTTTGATTAAGTCACTACTAGCATCAACAATTTCGTATTCTTCAAAATTAGAGACATCTTGGGTTTCTTCTTTTTTAAGTACTTTACCATATTCTAAAGCAATAATCGTTGCCGTTTCACTATCAATTACTTGATTTAAACTAAGCATTAACCCTAAACCAATTAATTTTTTAATTAATTCGTTATTATTTATTGCTAAACTCTCAGCTAATGCTTGAACAGTCATATTATCTTTATAAATGATAACATTCTCTTCTTGTGTATTAGTCATCAGTTTTTCTTTATGCTTATACATTTCTTTTCTTTTATTTAAATACTCTTCTTTAGAACTAACGATTTCACTTTGTTTCTTAAGTTTTTGTTTGTTTAAAGCGTGTTCAAATTCATTATCGAAGTTAGTATTTTCAATTAAGTCTTCGACTTCTTCGTCAATGGCATCCTCATCATCCAAGCTACTATCGTTATCAGTACTAATTAAATTAATAGTATTATCAAGCATGATAATATCATCTTCGCTAAGTGCATCACTACTACTTTTAGCTTCAAGACCTAACTCTTGGCATTTCTTAAGAATTTCGGCCACAGATAAACCAGTATCTAAAGCATAATCTTTAACATCCATCATGGAAATTACCTCTTTTCTATATATTTTATTTAATTGTTTCTAGCATTGCCGCATAAACTTCTTCACTAATCGTAACTTCTAATACTTTCTCCAGAACCTTACTTTTTTGTGCACGAACAATGACTTCAGCATCTTTTTTTAAATAAGCGCCTTTACCATTTTGTTTACCTGTTTGATCAACCACAACTTCTCCTTCGGGAGTTCTGACAATTCGCAGTAATTCTTTTTTAGGCATTTTTTCCTTAGTAATAACACACATTCTTTCGGGAATTTTCTTCATGGGCAACCCTCTTTCTTAATCGTTATTAGCCGCTTCCGTAATTTGATTAATGGTCTTAATCTCAATCCGATATTTAGTTAATTTACTAGCTAATTTAACATTAGTTCCTTGACGACCAATTGCTAGTGATAAATTTTCATCATCAACTATCGCTAAACACTCTTGACGTTCTTCATTGGTGATATTAATAATTACTCCTTTAGCTGGACTTAAAGCATTTTTAATAAATTCAGCAGCGTCAGGACTATATTTAATTAAATCGACTTTTTCCCCATTAAGTTCTTTAAGAATTGCCCCGATACGGCTGCCTCTTTCACCAATACATGCACCCACAGGATCAATTTTTTCATTAGTTGAATAAACTGCTACTTTACTTCTTAGACCTGGTTCACGAGCAACAGCATAAAGAATTATTGTTCCATCAGCTAATTCGGGAATTTGACTTTCGAATAAGCGTTTAACAAAACCATAATGTTTACGAGAAAGAAGAATTAATGGTCCTTTAGTATTTGCTTCAACCTTAGTAACATAGACTTTAATACTACTACCCATTTTCACAACTTCTCCCGGAATCATTTCTGATTTGGGTAGAATTCCTCTAGTTCGACCAAGATCAACATAGTAGTTACGAGCATCTTCCATGGCCAGCATACCCATTAACATTTCATCTTGTTTATCAGCATATTCATCAATAATACTATTTTTTTCAGCTTCTCTAATTTTTTGGGTAATAACTTGTTTTGCCGTTCCGGCAGCTACCCGACCAAAATCCTTTGGGGTTACTTCTTTTTCAATTGTCTCACCAACTTTGATTCCTGGCACAATTTTTTGGGCTTCAGCAAGTAAAATTTGCGCATCACGATTTATTTGCGGTGCAATTTCAATCTCTTTACCCTCTTCATCAAGTTCAATATGAGCTTCTTCAATAGCATCAACGACAACTAAATAAGAATATACTTTAATTTCGCCAGTTATCCGGTCAATATTAACTTTAACATTAGTTTTAGCATCAAAATTCTTCTTATAAGCTGAAGCTAAAGCTAATTCCATTGCTTCAAAAATAATATCGCGAGATATCTTTTTCTCCTGAGCAATATTATTTAAAGCTTTAATAAATTCTTCATTATTCATTTTAATCTTCTCCTCTTTCTTTACTAATAACATCTAATATATAACTATCCTTAATGAGATCTAGTTTATCAATTAACGGGTTAATAATATTAGTGGCTGCAACAATTGTTTCTAAGTCTAAACCATTTACTTTATCTAGTTCAATTTGTAAGAAGTTATACTTTCCTTCACTAGTATAATTGACTGCAGTAACCATAATTTGTTCTGCTTTTAAAGCTAAAGTAATTGCTTGTTTAATTTGAGCTAATTTTGATTCCATCTTTCACCTCAAAAATAATAATAAAAGCGGGTTAAAGCCCACTTAAATCTGTAATACTAATTATAGCATACTTTTTTAAGTTTGCAATAAATAAATTGCTATTGAGGTTAAGGAAAAAGTATTGTATGATTAGGATATAATATTCTAGATGAAAGTTGTGACCAATGAAGAAGATATATTTGATTTTATTCTGTAATTTATTAGTCTTTTGTTTGGCAATGTTATTTGCTAAAGTAACTTTTGCATCACAATATGAATCTTATTTAAAATATAATAATTCCGCAAAGGCTTTTTCAGGAGTTTATCAAAGTGATGGTAAAGCAATTGATGTTGACTCTAATTTAAACAGTGAGGGTACTGAATTCCCTGAATACTATGTCGATTTTAGAGAAAAAACATATGAACCCGGGAAAATTACTGTTAATGATTCAAGTTTTGTAATTAGTAGTGCCTTACAAACTAAAATTTTAGATAATATTAGTAGTTTCGGTACAGGAGCTAGCTTTTTGATTGTCAACTTAAAAGATGGGATGTCGATTGGCTATAATGTTGATCGCAGTTTTGAAACTGCCAGTTCAATTAAAGCTCCCTATGCTTTATATGTCTATCGGGAAATAGCTAAAGGAAATATCGACCCTAACATGATGGTTACCTATCAAGCAAAACATTATAATAAAGGAACGGGAATAACAAAAAACTCGCCTTTTGGTACCGAATTTAGTGTAGCTCAATTATTATATAATTCTTTGCACTATAGTGATAATGTTGCCCATACAATGCTTCATAGTACTTTTGGAGTAAAAGGTTATAACGATATGCTAGATGCCTTAGGCGTAGAAAAACTTCATTTAACCATTGGTAATCCTTGGGGCTATACTAATGCGCGGAGCGCAGCAATAGTATGGCAAGATATTTATAACTTTAGTTTAGAAAATGAATATGGCATTGAAATGTTTAATATCTTATCAAATAATCAATATAGTTATTTTAAAAAAGTTAGACCCGATTTACCGAGTGCTGGTAAAGCTGGATTTGCTTATACAAGTGTTTTAGAAAATGGCGTTATCTTTGATCAAACTCCTTATCTAGCAATGGTTAATACCAATGTTGGTGGTAATTGGAGTGCCGATGATGAAGTTATTAAATTAATCAGCTTTGTCGATGAAATAATGCAAGAATATTATGCTTATTTAGCTTCAACGCCATAAAAAAATAGTCGTTTGACTATTTTTTATTCTTCAATAAAGTTCTTGCTTTTATGTGGTTCATCAAATAATAAACCAGGATAATTTTGTTGTCTTAAGGCTTCATATAAAACAACAGCTACGGTATTAGCAAGGTTCAAGGAACGAACTTTGTCAGTCATTGGTAAGCGTAGACAACGATCAATATATGGTTTTAATATATCCTTGGGAATTCCTGTACTTTCTTTACCAAAAATAAAGTAGATATCTTCTGCTTGGTTTGCATAATCACCTGTGCTATGTGGCTTATGACCATAGCGGGTTAGAAAATAATACTGGCCCTTATTTTTAGCGAAAAAATCATTAATATCTTCATAGACTTCATAAGGACAGTGGTCAATATAATTAACCCCACTTCTTTTTATAGCTTTTTCTTTTAGCGAAAAACCTAAAGGCTTAATTAAATGTAATTTAGCATTAGTGGCTACACAAGAACGCATGATATTACCAGTATTACCTGGTATTTCTGGTTCAAAAAGAACAATGTTAATCATTGTTCGGTTATTCCTTTAATATCTAACATGTGAACAAAGTCGGCAGCTTGAAAAATTCGATTATCAGCTCTTTTTAATATGTTATCTTGATTCATTTGTTCATCAAAGTAAACAATCGTTGGTAACTTAGTAATCTTATATTGCGTTAACCCTAAAGTATTATTAAGTTTCTCGAGATAACCATTCTCTTTCATTAACTCAGTCATATCAATATAATAGAAATTATCCTGTAATTGATAACTATTAATTATTTTTCTTAAATCTTTTTCCATCCGATAAATTTCTGAAGAATTAGTATAACTAACATAAACAAAATAATTATTTGCTGTTTCTGAGAAAACCGAATTCATTTCTTCGTAGCTATTAATGCTATTACTGATCGTATTAGTCTTAACTAAGTAACTAGTTGCTAATTTATCAGTCTTATAAAGCTTATACCATTGGCAAATATAAAGTGATCCAATAATTACTAAGCCAAAGATGAAAATTACCAATAGATAATTTTTAAGGGGAATACCATTTATTTTTTTATTGCTTAATTTTACCATATCAACCATATCCTCTAATAAATATTTTAGCATATTTTTGATAATTGATAAATAATATTTTAAGATTACTGCTTTTTACTCAATGTTAAACTATTTTCAAGCATATTAGTAATAGTTGTT
>DAOOOU010000015.1:0-8023 GCA_035387905.1 Bacilli bacterium
AAAGAATACTTTTGATTTTAAAGATGAGTGTGATAGTAATGATTTACCCCTTAGTGAAATTGGTTTAGAATTATATATTGATCAATTACGGGAAGAACCATTTAGTTTAAAAAAATTATTATTAGTGTACGGTAATATTTTTAATCCCCATCATCATATATTAAATCCTGAAGTCGCTCATTTATATATAGAACGCTTAAAATATATTATTTGTGAAAAATATGTTGCTAGTGGTGTCGATTATATTTTAGCCACTAAATATACAACGGTAATTTTTAATACAATTGATGATTATAAAGATCAAGTTATTAAAGCGGTAAATGGGGAAGGCAAATTTCCGAAAAATTCGTTACCTAAGGTTATGAAAAAGTTGACTTTACCGCAAGTTGGAATCATTGAGTAGATTTCTAAATAAATGGAAAATAGAAAAAATAAAGGAGAAGATTATGACCAAAAAAGCAAATAATAATCCAGAAGAGGTAGTAACAGATGATAAGCTAACTATTGCTTATGATAGTGAAGAGTTAAGAGCAATGATAACTCATTGGCTTAACCACAATTCGAGACGAGCTGTTGATTTTAGTGAGGTACTAAGCCAAATTGGGTTTAGTAATACTGATCGAATTGTCTTATATGATATGGATGATAAAAGTTTAAAATTTAAATTTACCTACATGAATCGCCAAACCCCTAAAGATAGTCAAATGGAATTATTTTACGGCGATCAAGAAGATTATCCAGCAATTATTGTTTCAGATGCAGATAATAAGCGTTATTATGAATATCGTGGTTGTGCTGAAGATGCATACGTTCCTGATCTTGTTATGTGCTATTATACTTTAATTGAAGATGCCCAAGATGTAACATCAAGTATACCTCAACAAAAGGTAAATAAAACTAATGGCCATACTTATACCCGTTATTTAACACCAAATAATGTTCGCGTTTGTGTAACAAATAGCGAATATGAAATGTGTCTTAGTATATATCGGAAAAAACAGCTGAAAGATATTCATCAGCAACGAGCACACGAGTTAATGATGGGCATTGATGTATATTCTGATCAACCATTTCGTTTGGCTAATGAAAATCTATTAGAAGATTACTTATTAAACTTAGAATTACCTTGGGTAATTGATGAGGTATATAAAAAGATCTGTGCTCTTACTATGCCTAAAGGTAACCGTAATTACTTATTTAACCTTGAAATCAGAAAGAAAAACGATATGGGTTCAAAGGTTACTGATGAGTTGATCTTTAATAATGGACGCTTGAGTAAAGCTACAATAACAAAAAATGGGCGGACAGCTAGCTGGGATGAGAATTTCAATTGGTCTTATCAAAATGAGCAGTTCTCATATACGAGAGACCCGCAAACTTTTGAGTATTTGTATCAAAGAACAATGAAAGATGGGATTCCACCACGCGATTTAAATGTTGAAGCTGATTTGGCAAAAGCCTATCAAGAAGTTGGCGAAGCACAAAGATTAATTAAGGAATTATAATAAAGCAATAATTTATTGCTTTTTTTATTTTATTGCAAAATTTATTATTAAGTAGTATATTATTGCCATATTTCTTAATTTACGGGGGTGAAGTGAGATGAAATTAGTTACTATTGATGATCTTATTACCCAAATCCGTAGTTATAATGCGGAAGAAGAGGAAATAGTCACTAAAGCATATAACTATGCCTGTAATCTTCACTCGGGGCAAAAGCGAGCTAGTGGTGAAGATTATATTTCTCATCCCTTAAATGTTGCTTATATTCTTGCTCAGATGCATGCTGATCGTGATACCTTATGTGCGGCTTTACTTCATGATGTTTTAGAAGACACTTTAGTTAGTAAAGAAGATATTGCTCGGGAATTTAATCCCACAATTGCGGATTTAGTTGATGGTGTAACTAAAACCTATAAAGTTAGTTTCTTTTCAAAAAATAGTCAAAATATTGCTAATCAAAAAAAGTTGATTGCCGGAATTATTGCTGATGTGCGCATCATTATTATTAAACTAGCCGATCGCTTACATAACATGCGAACCTTAGAATTTAAAAATGAAGCTAAACAAAAAGAAAAAGCGGTTGAAACCCTAGAGATATTCGTGCCATTAGCAAATAACTTAGGAACTTATGGCATTAAGACGGAACTTGAAGATTTAGCTTTAAAATATCTTAAACCAAATGCTTATCAAAAGATTGCGGAGCAAGTAGCTGAAATTAAAAATGAAAGCCAAGAATGTTTATTTGAAATGTTAGAGACAATTAAATACATTCTTACTAGCGAAGCCATACCAGTTACAATTAAATTACGTACGAAACATATTTATGAAATATACAAGAAACTTAATCAGAATCATCAATTAACTGATATTCATGATTTATTAGGTTTAAAAGTACTAGTTGATAGTATTAGAGAATGTTATTGGTCACTAGGGTTAATTCACCACGAATATAACCCCCTTAATGACCGTTTTAAAGACTATATTGCTAATCCTAAGACCAATATGTATCAATCCTTACATACAACTGTTTTTGGCCCTAAAAATCACTTAGTTCAAGTTCAAATTAAGACTACTGATATGGATAATATTGCAACTTATGGTCTAACGGCATATTGGGATATTAATAAGGGGGAAGCCCGTAATGTTATGCAAGAAGATTTAGGTCGTAAGTTTCAATTCTATAAATCATTAAACGAAATGAAATTACTGGGCTTAGATGATAAAGCTTTTGTTGATGAAGCTAAAAAAGAGTTATTCTCAAAGAACATTTATGTCTATACCAGCAAAGGTGATGTAATTGAGTTACCCGTTGAATCTAATGTGATTGATTTTGCTTTTAGAATTCATACGGAAGTAGGAAACAAAATGATTGGAGCATTAGTTAATGGCCTTGAAGTACCTCTTACTTACGTTCTAAAAAATAATGATCGGGTATTTATTTTAACGGCTGAAGTCACTAATACTGAAGTCAACCACTGGCTTGATCAAGCCCATACTAGTCATGCTAAGCGGAAAATTAAAGAGGGAATTAATAAAACCACCTAATATATATAAATAGGGTGGTTTTATTATGCAGCAAACAATATTATTAGGGACTAATGTTACTAAACAAATTAAGCATCAACAAATAATTAGAACTAGTAATTTTAGTCTTAATACCGGTGAGATAGTCGCTTTTGTGGGACCTAATGGGTCCGGTAAAACCAGTATTATCAAAATGATATTAGGCTTGTGGCCACTAACTAAAGGTGATATTAAAATTAACAATTATAGTGTTAAGGATCATTTTCGGGAGGCAATAAAAAATGTTGGTGTCTTTATTGATCAAAAAAGTTTATATCAGCAGTATAGTGGTTATGCTAATCTTTATTTAACCGCCACTACTAAAAAACACCAAAAACAGATGCCACATGTTATCAAATTACTATCTTTAGAATCATATATTAATAAAAAAGTTAAGACTTATTCGCTGGGCATGAAACAGAAACTAGGAATTGCCCAAGCCTTACTAGGTGATATCAAACTCTTAATTTTAGATGAACCAACTAACGGCTTAGATCCATTGGGAATCAAGGAATTAAGAGAGTTACTATTAAAATTAAAAGCAAAAAAGATTAGTGTTATTATTGCTAGTCATAATCTTCCGGAACTAAGTGTTATTTGTGATCGCTTATGGTTAATAAATAATGGCCAAATAATTCTTAACCAAGTACTAAAAGCCGAAACTAAAAATTATCGATTTATTTTTAATAAGCCTCTTCCTAAAAATAAGTTTAAAGGTCTAGGGGAGATTATTCATAACCAGGAATTAATTATTGTTCCCAGTAAATTAAATGAGTTAGTTCAGGTAATTAATCAATATCAATTAACTATTAAAGAGATAATAACCGAACCCTTTAATATTGAAAAAATATATTTTACTAAGTTAAAAGAGGAAACCCATGGCAAAATTAATTAAGTTAGAAGTAATTAAATTATTTATGAGTAAGAAGCTTTATTGGTGGATTGCAATTAGCTTTTTTGTAGTGATGATAAATAATTATTATCAGCAATTAATTCCTTTGCAAAAAGCACCAACGGTTATGGAATTAGCTAATAATACCGAAATATTACAGCAACAAATTAATTATTTACCGAAAAAATTAACTTATAAAAATAAACTGCTTAAACAGCGATTAACCGCTGAATATGAAATAACCCAATATAAAATTAAATATCATTCTGAATATTCAAAAAATACTGATCTAACTAATCGCTTATTAGATAATCTATTAAATAAATATTTAATTTATTACTTAATAATAATCATTGTTCTTGCCAGCACTCTTTTTAGCGAAGAACTGAATCGGGGAACGATTAGCAGCTTACTAACTAAACCATACCACCGGTGGCAGATCGTTATTGCTAAATACTTTACTTTATTAATTGCTATAAGTTTTGTTATCAGTCTTTTTCTTTTATTTGAACTAGGGGCCAGATATATCTTTTACCCGGCAGGTCACCTAAGTCCTAGTTATCTCTATCAACATCTTAAAAATCAAGTAATTGTCGTTCCTTTTTATCGCTATCTCTTATCAAATCTTTTATTAATCCTACCAATAATCATTAGTTTAGCGACTTTAGCATTTAGTATTAGTACCATATTTAGTAGTAAAACATTAGGTTTGCTGAGTGCTTTGCTGTTAGTCTTTATGAGTGAGCAACTGAATCTATTTATTATTAATAATTTTCCTTATTTAAAATATTTTTTAATTACATTTAATTGGGATTTTAGTCAGTTTTTGGGTGGAGCTTTACCTACTTATCCCGGACTTACTTTATTAAGTTCCTTAGTTGTCATCATTATCTTTAATGGGGGTTTATTAGGTATAACAATATATAATTTTAATAATCATAATTTCTAAATAAAAAAAGGCTTTAAGCCTTATTTTTTAGTAATTTGACTAATTACATCTTTAGGATTAATATTTTCGAATGCTTTTAGGACTTCAACAGGGATGCAAAAGATAATGGTATTTGATTGATCTGAACTAACATCATTAATCGTTGATAAAGTTCTTAAATGCATTGCTCCGGGAGCCGAACTAATGATTTTTGAGGCTTCAGCTAAATTTGCAGCGGCTTGAACTTCACCAGAAGCTTTAGTAATAACCGCCATTTTTTCTCTTTCAGCTTCAGCAACTTTTGCAATAACGCGTTTCATGTCTTCGGGTAGGGAAACATCCTTTAATTCCGTGTTTTCAACTTTAATTCCCCAAGGATCAGTTGCGGCATCAATAATATTACAAATCTCAGTCGATATTTTATCTCTTTGACCTAATAATTCATCTAAAGTAACTGAACCAACCGCATTACGCATTGTGGTTTGGGCTAACTGAGAAACCGCATATTTAAAATCTTCAACTTCAATAATTACTTTTCCGGCATCAAAGATTTTATAATAGATAACCGCATTAATTCTTACCGAAATATTATCCCGAGTAATCGCTTCTTGTTCGGGAACATCAATTGCTTTTGTTCGGACATCAACTTTCTTAAAACTTTGAATAATGGGTAATACTAAGCGCCAACCAGGTTGCATAATTCCGGAAAATTTACCTAGGGTAAATCTGACCCCCCTTTCATATTCGTTAATTTGGCGGATTGAAATTAAAATCAACCAACCGATTATAATAAGTATAATCCAATAGAACTCCATTGCTCATTTTCCTTTCTAACATAATCATAACATATTCCTTGTTTTAGAAACAATAGTTATTTAATTTTATTAAATAATGACTTATAATATGAGTGGGGAGTAAATAATGAAAAAGATCCATAAAACACATATTGTAATTACGACATATACAATCATTTTACTGGCAATTTTATTAGGAATACCACTAATTACTCGCCAGCTACAACATCATGAAATATATGTTGACCAAGTAATTAAACCACAATTACCTTATACCCCAGCAGATAAGGTAGCTTATTTATTAACTAAAAAATATGACTTTGCATATAATAGTTATACTTTTGTGGGTGATAAGTATTTAATTTTTAATAGTGGTGATCAAAACCATATATTAAATATTTATAATAATAAATATAAAACTTTTAATGAATTATTTATTAATAATGATCCTACACCAATTGAAAATCTAATAGTTACTGCCTTAAAACAAAAATATCCGAGTTTTATTGCTGATGCTGCCTTAGCCGCAAATGTGACTCGAGAATATAATTTAGCTAATGATTTTACGGTTACTTTTAACAAAGTAATAACTAATCCTGTATATGATAAAAATATTTCCGTCATGCTTAGTTGTAATATGATTAAAGATTATCTTAATTATCAGTGTACCCCAAGTGCCAAAGATTCAGAACTTAATATGCCTGAATATGATAAAGTTGTTGCTCTTACTTTCGATGACGGGCCAAGTAGTAATACTAATCAAATTTTAGATACCTTAAAAGCAAATAATGCTCAAGCCACCTTTTTTATGCTGGGTTCAAAAATGAGTAATAATAGTGATTTAATTAATACCGTATTAGCTAATGGTAATGAAGTCGGGGGCCATAGTTATTCACATAAGTATTTAACTGCTATTTCTCAAAAAGTATTAGCGACGGAAATGAATAATACTAATGAAGCTTATAAAGCAATTAGTGGTGTTGATTTGCAACTGATTAGACCACCATATGGCTCAATTAATGCTGAAGTGCGTAATGCTTATCCCTATGCTTACATAATGTGGAGTGTTGATCCCAATGATTGGAAAGAAAAAGATGCTAATAAAATCGTTGAAAATGTTTTAGGTGCAGTGCGGGACGGGGATATCATTTTAATGCACGATACCTATGCTCGTAGTGCGGAAGCGGTAAACCAAATTTTACCATTATTATATCTTAATGGTTATAAAGTAGTAACCGTTAGTCAATTGGCGATGATGAAGAATAAGACTCTTGAAAATCATCAATTATATTTTAACTTTCACTAGAAACATTTACAAAGGAGGTAATATTTATGGAAAGAGTAGAACAAGCTAAAGCTTATGCTATTAAAGCTCATGGTAACCAGTTACGTAAGTCAAATGGTAAACCCATGATTTATCATCCTTTAGCTGTTGGTGAATTATTAAAGGATTATGGCTATAGCGAATCTGTTATTGCTGCTGGCTATTTACACGATACGGTTGAAGATACCCCAACTACAATGGAAGATATTAAGTTGCTTTTTGGTGCTGAAATAGCTAAGTTAGTTGCGAATGCTTCAGAACCAAATAAAGAGTTATCTTGGGAAGAGCGAAAGCAACACACTATTGATTTAGTAAAAGTAAGTTCCCTTGATGAAATAGTAGTAGTTATTGCTGATAAAATTCATAATCTTGAAGACTTAACTAAGGAATTACAAATTCAAGGACTATCATTATTTAATTCTTTTAAAAGAGGGGTAGACCAACAAAATTGGTATTATACAGCAATATATGAAGCAATCAATAATGAGGATCAAGAACGACCAATCGTTAAAAGACTAGCATCTGCCTTAGCTAACTTTAAAAATGAAATTGCATATCAAACAGAACTTGAAACAGTAATTTTTAATGATGATCTCGAATTATTATATAAGTTAAGAGAACTTCATAAATTAAAATATCGGGTTAGATCAGAAGGTTATATTAAACCATTTATTATAGAAATACTAGGTACCCCAAGAACTGGTAAGACGACAATTATTAATAATATTTTAGATTTTCTGAAAAAGGGCGGTTTTAAAGTTACATATTTTAAAGAACTAGTTACTAGTGAATTTTATCACGAGATTAACCGCTTACCTCTATATGAACGAAACATGGCAATTATTGATGAGATTGTTAAACAACTAAAGAGTGTTACTGAGCAGCAAAAGATAGTTGCTAAGCATAATGAAGTTAAAGATATAAATTTGCGTGTTTTTGATAATGATGGAGATATTATTATCTTTGATAGAGGAATCTTTGATCGCTACATTTGGTTTAGAAGATTATTAGATTTAAAA
>DAOOOU010000016.1:0-8006 GCA_035387905.1 Bacilli bacterium
CCCATCAATATTCTGGTTAACATTCATCGCCATTATTAGGTCAGTTGCTAAATTCATAGCTACTTCACTAGTCACATTAATCTTAATTTGACCACTAAATTGGGCTGTACTCTTTTGGGCTAGCCATAAGCGAACATTAAATACTTCATAGTCATAATCGTTATTAGTTGCATTAATAACATCATCTTTAATGATATAACCATTTTTATCATGAGCAAAAGAACTAAGTAATTGTGCTTCTACCCCATCAAAAGAAATATATATTTGATCAGCTAAATCGTTTAGCTGTTCATGACTTAAATATATTTTGTAAGCCATTGCTAATGTCCCGTTATTAACAATACTAAAACTAGTAGGGGTCAGCTTTAATCCCGCTTTTTCACTTACTTTCTTTAAATCAGAAAAGTAATCTTGCTCTTGATAAGTAATCTTTAAAATCCGATCTTTAAGTGCTAAATTGTTTGAATTATGACCGATATTGGTAAATAACAAATAACAAAAGCCAATAATAATTAAAGTGCTAATAATACTAAGTAAAATAATGATTTGTTTTTGTTTGGGTGTGGCGGTCTTCATTACTATTCACCTCTATTATAATAATAGCATAATAATTATAAAAAACAAATACTGAATAACAAAAAAGAGCTATTGTTTAAACAGATAATCATATAGCTCTTGATAGTTTTTAATAGGCATAATTTTAATTTCCGGAAGAATGTTTTGGGGAATATCAACTAAGTCTTTTTCATTTTCCCAAGGAATAATAAAAGTCTTAATCCGATTATTATAACCCCCAATAATTTTTTCTTTTAAGCCTCCGACCGGTAGGACATCACCCCTTAGGGAAATTTCTCCCGTCATAGCAATATCTTGCGGCACAGTTTTATTTAATAATAAACTTAATAACGAGGTCACAATTGCTACTCCAGCACTTGGCCCATCTTTGGCAACAGCGGCTTCTAAGAAATGTAAATGCAAATTCTTCTGATCAAAGTAATAATCATTAATTTGATAATTATCCTTAAAAGCTTTTAAATAACTGATAGCTACTTTAATGCTCTCATTCATTACTTGACCCAACATGCCCGTCACTTCGACTTCCCCTTTGCCATTATATAAGCAAGCTTCAATGGGCATAACTAAGCCACCTAAAGGGGTATAAGCTAAACCATTGACTAAACCAGGCAAGTAATTAGTAATTTTAATTTCTTCGTGATATTGTTCTTTACCTAAATATAGATTAAGATCATTACTCGTTATTGTTTTGGTAATTTTCGTTTTATTAGCAATCATACTCGCGGTAATGATTTTCCGCACAATCATGCTAAGTTTTCGTTCTAAATCACGAACCCCCGCTTCCTGGGTATAATGTCTAATAATTGTTAACAAAATGGGTTCAGAAAATTTAATATTGGTCTTAGTTATTAAGTGCTCACTAAATATTTTAGGTAATAAATGCTGCTGAGCAATATCAACTTTTTCATAATCAGTATAACTAGTAAGTTCAATTATTTCTAAACGATCTTTTAATACTTCAGGAATAGCATTAAGATCATTTGCCGTTAAAATAAACAGTACTTTTGAAAGATCAAACGGTTCTTCTAAATAATTATCCGTAAAGATTTTATTTTGCTCATAATCAAGAATATCTAGTAAAACACTCGCGGGATCACCTTTATAATCTTTAACCATTTTATCGACTTCATCAATTAATATTAACGGATTACTACTCTCACACTTACTAATTGCTTGAATTATCTTACCACAACTAGCCCCAATATAAGTTCGGCGATGACCATTTAATTCGGCCGAGTCATTAAGACCCCCTACACTAATTTTATAGAACTCTTTTTGTAAACTTTGGGCTATCCCTACTCCCAGAGAGGTTTTACCAACCCCTGGTGGCCCAACAAAACAAAGAATTGGACTATTAATATTAGGGTTACGTAGTTTAACCGCAATGTACTCAATAATGCGGTCTTTAATCTTTTCTAAACCGTAATGGGTCGCATCTAAATGAGCTTTAATCTTAACTAAATCACTTTCATCAGTAGTATATTTATGCCAAGGTAAATTTAATATTAAATCAAGATAATTTCTTAAAATCGAAAGTTCCGGGCTGGATTCATTAGTATATTCGAATTTTTTAATTTCAGTTAAGATTTTTTTGTGAGTTTTTTCATTTAGTTTTAAAGTATTTAATTTATCTAAGTAACTATAGATTAACTCATCTTTGGCACTCTCTTCACCAAGTTCTTTGCGAATTTGATTAATTTTTTCTCTTAGTATAAATTCCTTTTGATTGGTTTCAAATTCGGCTTTTAATGATTCGTCAATTTTCTTATCTAATTCGGCAATTTGTAATTCAATGTTCAAATCTTGGATTAAATTTTTTGCTCGATATAAAGCATTAATTTCTTCCATATAAGCAATTTTTTTAGCAACACTAAAGGGGACAAAAGAAGCAATAATATCAGTTAATTTATTAACATCTTCAACCCCATTAATAATTGTAAAAATACTATTTGAAATATAGGGCACCGCTTTAATATAGTCAGCTAAAACCTCTAATAACTTCCTTTTTAAAGCACTTTCTTCAATTGGTTCAAATTTAGGTAAAATTAATTCGTTATATTGTGCTTCCAGTAGTTCACTATCGTCCTGGTGATTACTATAAGCCAAGATTTTAACGCGTTTTAAACCAGTAATCGTTACCCTAATGTTACCATTAGGTAATTCGATTTTACTTTTAATTTTACCAATAACACTAACTAATGGTAAATCCGATACTTCAGGAGCTTCTTCAAACTGATCACGAGGACAAACAACTAATAGCCGGCCTTGATGATATTTAGTAGCTAGTTTAACGACTTTAGCACTTAATTCATTATTTAGTTCTAAACGGACTTCTTGGTTTGGGAGGAGAACAAGACCTTTCAGAAGCATTACGGGTAATATTTGATTCATATTTCCTCTCCTTCCAAATTAATAACATTTATTATATATACATATCTATCTTTTGTAAATGATAATTACTGTTTTTTAGTAATTAAAAAAAGAGCCTTAGCTCTTTTTTAAGAATTCAATTGCTTGATGCATTTTCATATCATATTTTACTGTCGTTAAACCACCAAATTCAACAAGGAAATCTTCTTTTGTCATACCGTATTGTTCAGCCATTTTTTCAGCTTCTTTATTAGCTGCGGCATCAGTTATACTAAATTTTTCAGCTTCCGCAATATATTCTAATAAATAACGGTATTTAATTCTCTTAAGAGCTTCTGGTTCCATTTGTTGATGTAAATCTTCATGTTTTTGATTAGTAAACTGGAGATATTGATCAATACTTAGTCCTTGCATCTTAATTTGTTCTTCAAATTGATGAATCATACGATGAACTTCTTCGGAAATTATTTCTTCATTAATTTCGACTTTCATATTTTTTGCAGCTGCTTCTAAGCAGTCACTAATATACTTATCTTCACTCTCGTGTTCTTTCCGTTCTAAAATTAGTTTTTTAACTTCGGCTTTAAATTGTTCTTCAGTAGTAACATCATTAAATCCTAAATCAAGATAGAATTCTTTATTTAATTCCGGAATAATTCGCTCTTTTATTTCTTTAATTGTAACTTTAAAATTAACCGCTTTATTTTTTAATTCTGGAGTATAGTTTTCGGGAAATTTTAAATCTAGTTCCTTAGTATCACCAGTTGTTAAACCAATAAGTCCTTCTTCAAACCCAGGAATAAAAGCATTAGAACCAATTTCTAGAGGAAAATCTTTACCACTTCCCCCTTCAAGGGCTTTACCATCAACGAAGCCTTCAAAATCAATAACAACTGTATTGCCTAATTCAACATTACCTTTTTCTTTTACGGCAATATCGGCAAACTTATTAGTCATTTGCTTAATTTCATTTGCTATTTCTTCAGCACTAACGGTTGGTTTTTCCTTTTTAACTCCTAAGGCCGTATATTTTGTTACTTTAACTTCTGGTTTAGTAATAATCATAAATTTAAAGACAACATGATTTTCATTAATTTCTTTAATATCAATACTAGGCTCTACTACGGGAATCATATTATTTTCTTTTAAGGCCATCGTATAAGCTTGAGCTGCTGCTTTATCAACGGCATCCATATATAATGATTCAATACCAAATTTTTTAAGATAAATTGCTTTGGGAATCGAACCTTTACGAAAACCATCAATTTTCGTGTTTTTAACTTTGATTTTAAAGGCTTCATCTAAAGCTTTTGCCCAATCATTACCTTTAATTTCAATTTCAATTTCATGTTTATTTTTCATAATTTTCTCCTTATTTAATCTAAATTAAAAATTGCCCTAGGCAATTTTAATTATTTTGATTTGGTAATCCCCATTAGGACTAATGACATCAACCACTTCATTAATTTTATGCCCCATAATTGCCGCTCCAATGGGCGATTCATTAGAAATTTCGTTTTCAAATGGATCAACCTCTTCGGAACCAACAACTTTATATACTTCTTGTTCAGCACTAGCTAAATACTCAACTGTAACTAAATTACCGATATCAACTTTATCAGTATTTACTTTATCAACTACTTTACAATGCTCAAGTTTATATTCTAATTCCTTAATTCTAGCTTCTAAATGAGCTTGTTCTTCACGAGCGGCATCATAATCAGCATTTTCTGATAAGTCGCCTTGTGCACGTGCTTCTTTAAGGGATTTAATAATCTCTGGTCGACGAACAATTTTTAAATTATTTAACTCTGCTTCCAGTTCTAAATAACCTTCAGCAGTTAAAATTACTTCCTTTTTTGGTTTCATATTTATCACCTCACACTAATAAAAAATACTTGTATAAGAATACTACAAATAACGGGAAATGTCAAACACTTTAAGTCGCATAATATCACCCGCTATTACGGGGTTAAGAGTTTTAAATTTAACAATCATTTGGGGATGACGAGCAATTGATAGTTCATTATCCTTTTCGTCATAGAAATCTGTTATTTCTTGGCTAAAACAAGCAGTATTTGGCCCAAAAAATTCGACAACTGTCCCCTTTTTAAAATAATTTCGCTGTTCTAAGGTGACAATCCCACTAATTTGATCATAATTAAGCACAATGCCTAAGAAATCTTGATTAGATACTTCATCACGGCCAATAAAATATTGTTCTTTAACTGTAGGTAAGGCTTGATAAAATTGTGGGGCAGAATCACGATTAGCACAACGATTCAAAATGGCTAAATAATAATTAGTTAAACCCGAACTAAGTTGCCCCACCATGATTTTATCAATAATTTGGCGATAATAGTAAATGACTGTTGCAATATAATAATTACTCCGCATGCGCCCTTCAACTTTAAATGATTTAATACCAATATTAATCATATCGGCAATATATGCAACCATATTTAAGTCTTTCGGAGTCATACTAAAATCCGGCTGATCTTGATTAGTGAATGACCAGCGACAGATTTGGGCACAGCCACCCCGATTTGAGTCACGATTAGTAAGATAATTTGATAACACACAGCGGCCACTGAAACTAGTACACATTGCCCCATGAATAAAGCACTCTAACTCAATATTTGTCTGGCCTTTTATCTTTAATATGTCTTCCTTACTAGCCTCACGGGCAAGGACAACACGCTCAGCACCTTCTTGTTCATAAAAAGCAACGGTTAATTCATTTAGAGCACTTGCTTGGGTGGAAATATGAAGGCCAAAATGATATTTATGCTTTTGCCATAAAGCAATAATCGCCGGATCACTAACAATAATAGCATCAATGCCCATTTCATTTAATTGGGCAAGATAACTTTCAACCCCTACTAAATCTCGATCATGAAAAATAATATTAACTGCAACATAGACTTTTTTATGTAAATTATGAGCGTAATTAACCGCTTCCTTAATTTGTTCCAAGGTAAAATTATGGGTGTTCGCTCTTAGACTATAATCTTGACCACCAATATATACGGCATCTGCACCATAATTAAGGGCCCATTTTAACTTTTCTAAGTTACCGGCGGGAGCTAGTAATTCAATTTTATTCATCCTCGGCCTCCTTCGGTAATTTATAGATTGTTGGTTGATATAGGAATCCTGAATCAATTAGTTCTTGATAATTATTTTGGATTATCCCAATGACAAATGCGGGTTCAAGAAAAGTCGAATTAATTATAAAATATTTTATATTTTTATTATTTAATAAATCTTTACCAAAATAAAGTTTATGATAATAAAGAACACTGCCCCATTGGTTTTCGACAACCCGAAACTCAGCCTGAGTAATTGGTTCTTTAATAATTAATTCTGCTTTAGGATCTAAATCAAAACGCTTAGCATAATTTGTTAATAATAAACGACGCGAATATAGAGCTTGATTATAGCCAAATAAATGGACGCTTAACTGGTTAGGCAAAGCGGTAGTTAAAACATTAATTTCAGCTAAGGTTAATTCATTAGCTAAAACTATACTATTTAAGCCTTTGTCTAGCCAATAAGCTGCTGCTTTCTGATTACACAGCCCATGATTAGGAAAATAAATTAAAGCTAAATCTAATTTTAGTTTATTAACTAATTGATAAACTGCGATATCTTCATAAACTAAACCTTTAATATCAGTTATCCCGGCTAATACTTTACTTAAATCAGCAACCCCATTACTATCTAATAAACGATTAATAAGCAAATATTTATCAACCTTAATCGCCTTTAAATCAGCTGGATCATAGGTTTGGGGATAGCCCACACTAAAATCTTTTAAAGCAAAAAGGAAAGCAGTTACTCCTGCTTCCTGATAAACCTTAATCTCGGCTAATTCATTAATTATTACTAAAGAATTACTTGGCATCTTTTCTAATACTCACTGACAAGCCATCGCCCACATCAAAAAACTTGGTATCGAATTCGGCATTAGTTTTTAAAAACTCAATATATTTTTCAATCTTATCTACTAACTGACGTAAATTGTTACTATCAATTTTACTTTTGTTACCAACATAACCATGAAATTTTAAATTGTCAGTAACAACAATGCCGTTAGGTGCTAAAAAGTTTTTAAACTTTTCAAAGAATTTAATATATTGTCCTTTAGCCGCATCAATAAAGATTAAATCGTATTGAACATCAACTAAGTTAACTTCGAGAGCATCTTGATATACAACGGTGATTTTCTTATCTAAATCACATTTCTTAACGTTCTTTAAGCATTCCATATAGCGCGCTTCATCTTTCTCAATCGTTGTTACTTTTACGTCTTGAGCAGCACTAGCCATGAGAATTGAAGAATAACCAATAGCACTCCCAATTTCCAAAATATTTTTAATATTATTTGCCTTAATAAATTTCATGATGAAAGCAATTGAATCTTTTTCAATGATGGGAACATTATAATCGCGAGCATACTGCTCTATTTCTAATATTTTATCTTTCATTTTATCATCCTAATTCTTTTACTAATTGGAAAAATTCAGTTTCAGTTCTAGCAAAATAGACTTTACCAGTTGCCAAATCAGCGTAGAAGAATAAATAATCGGTAGCACTAGGATTTAAGGCTGCTTCAATACTTATTACGGAAGGATTACAGATCGGCCCAATCGGTAATTTTGCCACCATATTGATATTATCCCTTGTATTATAAGGACTGACTGTCGCAAAATCAGCAGCTGTCAAGGCTTCGCTCATGTCTTTTTGAACAGCATAATAAGTTGTTACATCCATGCCCAAAGGCATATTACTTTTTATACGAGAACGAATTACTTGGCTAACTGTTGCTCGATCTTCAGCAGTAACCGCTTCTAATTCAATAATTGAAGCCATAGTTAGGATTTGATGCACAGTATAACCACTACTTTGAATTATTTCCTTGTAAGGGGTTAATTTCCGATTAGTGTTATCGAGCATCTTGGTAATTATATCTTCAATTGTTGAATCATTAAAAAATTGATAAGTATCAGGAAATAAATAGCCTTCTAACCCAAAATAGACATCAGCATAAGAATTTC
>DAOOOU010000017.1:0-7977 GCA_035387905.1 Bacilli bacterium
TTTAAACAATCAGGAAACGCTTGATGCCAAAGGATTGTGTGCAATTTTAATTTTTTACCATGCCTTTGAGCAAAATCATAAACGACGGTGGCATGTGAAAAATCAAATAATTCTAAGTTTTTTGAACCATCAGGTTTATAAACAGGAACTCCTTCTCTAATAGTAATGCCTCGGCTTTGATTAGCTTTAGTGGTGGCCATTTTCATTTCCCATTCGGGCACAACAAGATCAATATCAGCAATAAATTTTTGATATAAATTGGCAATAGTTTGATAATTTAGTTCTTTGATACCAGGCATTGTTTCGTTAACATTAGCTAAAGCATTTGCCATCTCTGTAGCAAATAAACTTGCTTTTTCGGTTTCCGTTAATTCAGCACGTTCAATAATACTTTCATAAATCATAAAGGCCGCAACTAATTGTTTATTTAGACTTTCACCAAAAGTTTTTTCTGTAGCTGGAACTGGAGGAATATCTAGTTTTGCTAATTGTTCTTGAGCAGCTAAAGTAGCTTGTTGCATACTCCTTAAATACGCTTGATAATTGCTAATTAATTGTGCAACAAGTTCTTCAACCTCAATTATTATTTCATTAATTGTTTTAGTTGATTGTTGATAGTCAGAAATAGTTTTAGCAACCCGCTCTTCACCAAGCTCAATTCCCGCTTGAGCTAAAATCTGCACTTGACTATTAATGAAGTCCGCAATTTGTTGTTTTCGAAACTCTTCTGCCATAATCTAATTATCTCCTTTACAAAAAATTAAGCCCGGTTATTTTCATTGGCTGCTATTGGATTAACATGAATTATTACTCGATCAATACCACTTACATTACGTTTAATTTTTTTTGCTAATTCCAGAGTAATAGCATGACTATCAATGGTCTGCATTTGGGCATCAACGTAGATGGTTAGGACAACTAAGAACTTACTACCTAGGGGAATTGTACTTATTTGACCAACTTGCCATACAGCTTTATGACTAGCTACAATCTTAGCTATTTTTGCTTTTGATTCCTCATCAATTGATATATCCATTAAAATATTATAACTTTGTTTAAAAATTTGATAACCAGTATTAAAAATCCATAAAGATATAACTATTCCGGTAACACCATCCAACCAGTAGTACTGACCTTTACTAAAGAGAATAGCAAAAAGTGTTATTGAAGTAATAACGATATCATTTAAACTATCTTTCATGTTAACCATAATTAAAAAACTCTTGGTTTTATTATAAGTTATTCGGCTAAAAATATATAAACTTAATTTTACAAAAATTGTTATCGAACAAGTAATTACTAATGCTAGCGAATAGATAAGTTCTTGGTGATCAATAATAGCGTGAATCGCATCAATAATGATATTAATTGCTAAAAATATCATTAAGATACTAATTAATAAAGAAAATAAATACTCAGCTTTACCATGACCTAAATTATGACTTTCATCGCTTGGTTCACTAGAGATTTTATTACCAATAATCGTTAAAAACGAAGAAATAATATCTCCCGCACTATTTGCTGCATCAGCTAATAAAGCTTGACTATGACTTAGCAAACCAAAAATAGTTTTTATGATTAGTAAAAACGAATTACATAAAAAACTATAAATACCGACTTTGCGAGTTGCGGCTTGTTTCATTATTTATTTCACCTGACTACCTAAAGTATAGTTATTAACGATTATGATGGTTAATCATATCGGCTAAACCAAAGCGGTTAGCTTCAGTTAGGATATCATCTTGGGCAGCTATTTCTAAAGCTCGACTAGCTTGTCCGATTATGGTAGGATTAAAACTACTTATTATCTCGGGATTAGTGCTATTCATATCAAGTGCTGCTGCTAAAGAAATTTTATCATCTAGACTAGTAGCTGCTAAATAAAGTTTAGCACTACCGTTAGCTACAGCTCTTAAATAAGTCTTAACCCGGCTACGTTTAATAATGGTGTTAGCTTGATCAATTCTTTCTGATAATTCTTCAAAACCCAGTGATAAAGCAATAACTGACATTGCCTCACGATTAATTTCTGACTCTTCGTTAATAGCCAAAACAATATCACTTACTGACGAATTGTTTTCATTCATATCAATTAGTCTTTGCTTAAGTGAAATTGTTGGTTGTTGATTGTTATTAGGGTCAATACCATTATCCATTTATATCTTCTCCTATGATTAAGTATATAACAGAATACGAGATTATTCAATCACGATAAGTATTAGTTAAAATGACCAAATTGAGCAGTGTGCTCATATTTAATCTGCTTTAAATTTAAATCTTTAATAATATTCTGGGGCTTACATTCCTCATATAACTGGGCTGCTGGTTCCATGTTTCCTTGACTACCATCAATATATATAGCTAATGGTTCCGCCTGACCAATGGCATAACTAAGTTGCACTTCACACCAACTTAAATGATATTTTTTTAAATATGATGCAGCAATCTCCCTTGCCTTGTATGCTCCTGAGCGATCAACTTTAGAAGGATCTTTACCACTAAAAGCCCCACCGCCCACATTGGCAAAAGATTGATAACTATCAACGACGATTTTCCGACCAGTAAGACCAGCATCACCATCAAAGCCACCAATTAAGAATTTACCTGTGGGATTAATTAAATAGTTTTCAACAACAATATGATACTCCTGGCATATTTGTTCACATAAGTTTTTAATTTTTTTATCACTTATTGTTCTTTTCGTTTCACAATTATTATATGAAACGGTAAACGTTTTAATCTTTTGCAGTTTCATATGTTCATTGTAGTAACCGGTTATTTGGGCTTTACCATCGGGATAAAAAACTTTAGGTTCTCTGATTCTTAGTTCATCATAAGCTTTACTTAATCTTTGTAAAATAACCATTGCTGTTGGTAGTAATTGGGGGGTATCATCACAAGCATAACCAAACATCATGCCTTGATCACCAGCCCCACCAGTATCAACCCCTTGGGCGATATCCTGGCTTTGTTTACCTAGATTATTAATAACTTCATATTTCGGTTCATAGCCAATATCTTTTAATACCCGATTTATAATCTGCTCGACATTAACTTCAGTATTACTTGTTACTTCTCCAGTAATAAATATCTTACCTTTACCACCCATAACTTCTATTCCACACCTGCTTTGTGGGTCATTAGTTAAATAGGCATCTAACAGAGCATCACTAATTTGATCACAAACCTTATCGGGATGGCCCCGAAATACTATTTCATTACTATATAATTTCATTGTTCAGCCTCCTATTTAAATTATACCATCTTTTGGTTTGATAAAGAATAAATTAAAAAAAGCAAGGTTATTGCTTTTATAATTTGAAGTTAATATTTTCCACTGTTGGCTCGATCGCAAAATCGGCTTTTTTATATTGAGTCATTAAGTCTTGATAGATAGCTTGCTGTAAAATACTTCGTAGTTGTTGCTCAAAAGGATTTAACTCCCTGGCTTCAGGCATTTCTTCATCGATTAGTTTTAATTCGTTTTTAATGTAACATTTATCGGTTAATTCAATCGTTGCTAAAAAATTAGGATAGGTCTCGTTTTTTACAGACGCAATAAAATTTTCAAGCATTTCAATTCTTCTAAAGCCCATAATTGCTTTTAATTGCTCAGCAAAAATAATTAATCCCTGCCTTTGCGCTGCTTCAGTTAAGGTGTTTAACATAAACCGGGAAGTTTTTGCTAGATAAATATTTAGTTTATCTAACGGTGCCTCCATCTGGGCTAACGTATTAGCTAGTCCTTCAACTTTTGCAAAATCTTGTGGTGTAAAAAAGTCACTTGTTTTTGTGCTCATTTTTAATACCTCCAAAAATTTATTGAATATTTATTGTTATTTAGATTTTCTTAGAAGTTGTAATACCTTACTTGGTTTTAATATTTGGCTATATGCTGCTGTAAGATTGGCAATAACTTTATCCAAGTATTTATCAAAATCCGCTTCATTCATGTCTCTAAGAGCTAAATAATGATTAACTCGTGATTCAACTTCATCATTATATTCGTTCTCATCAAGGATAGCATTTTCGACAGCAGCACTAACTTTTTGATCAAATTCTTGATATGTTTGAACAAAAGGATAACTAACTGTTTGCTGTTCATCTTCGGGAAAAGAATATGAGTTTTTAATCAATTCTAGATAGTCTGTTTGGTAATATGCAAGATTATCTGCACTCCCCTTTTTTTCAACTATCATCTCACATATTTTATCTAAGCCGTTCTCATGAATTGTTTGACGATTGTTTTGATGAGTAATAATAACCTTTTGAATTTGAGCTTGATAGTCATCGCCTTTTTTTCCGCCAGTTAATTCGTCGATTCGGGTTAAATGGGCTACTTTTTCAGCTATTTTTTCTTGAATAAAAGCTGAAAATTGCTCATCATCCATTGCTGCTAAATTAGTACAATAATTTTTAGCTCGGGCAATATTCTCTTGCACTGTTATCTGGGCCATTGCTAATGAAGCTTCATAAAAGCCATTATCAATTACCCCCATCACCGGAATAAAATTATCAGGTACTTCTTCGGCACAATCCTGACTATAATCAGTGAAATAATAAGTGAAAGCTTGCTTAATATTTTCCTTTAATACTTCTTGCCAAACATCATGTTCTAATTCTTCTGGTTTTACTGCTCTTGCATATTCACGAGCTGTAGTTTCTTTGATAACAGTATCGGTAATGGCCTCGGTAAGTTGTTTTTTGGTTTTTCTTCTTAAAATATAATTCAAAGTAAACCCTCCTTAAAAAAGTATTATAACATTATTATTATAAAAATCAATATTATCATTTTTTTAGAACCTGTAAATTAAGTTTAATAATTATACTTAACAATTAATAATATTGTATAATTAAATTAGTAAAGAAGGTATAAATTATGGATAAAATTACCTATCATGAAATATATCGTCAGGTAAATATTCCGGTCATGGGTGCTCAAGGGCTTAATTGTTTATTAAATTGGTATCTAAATGACAAAAAAGACCCCTCCCGCAAAATGAAATTGAATGATCATCAAGAACCAAGAGATGAGCCTTTTACCGAAGCTTATTATGCTCAACAACAAGCTATTGTAGTTTATAAAATTCTTAAATATCTTAGACATAGTTTTCTGGTATGGGCGATTAATCCTGAAGCTAACAAAGATAATCTAATTGCTAATTTTACTGAACGCTTTATTACTTGTCATTGGTTTAATAAGACTTACCAACTTAGTCGTGAAGAATTATTAAAAGTTACGGAATTAACTTTACCAGAAGTGGAGAATTTATTAAATATTGAACCAGATACTCGTTTTAGTCCTTTTTTAAAGAACATTAAAGAAAAATGTGCTAATTTTATAGAAGAACATAACGGCGATTGTTTTTCTTTCCCTTATGACAGTAGTATAAGCTACCAAGGAACGTTTGGTAAAGGCTATGATTATCGCATCTATCTAAATGCTCCTTTAGGTAATGCCTGTTTTGAATTTTTAAGTTTATACATCCAAAAATGCCTTAATCATCATATCCCTTTTCATATGAAAGGAAACGGGGCATTGATATCAGAAATTGATAATATGATTTTATATACTAATAGCACTTGTTTATTAAAAAATATTGCTGTTTTAGAAGAAATTAAGAATGAACGACCTGATTTAATAGCAAAATTTGGTTCCCCTATTTGTTCAGGAGATAATATCTCTTATTATGCTCTTGGTCATGGTGGTAAAAAAAGAGAAATTGGGATTGTCTATCAAACTTATAATGATTATTTTAATTATATATCGGAATTTGCTTACTTATCACTTATTGCTGATTATGCTTTAACTAATGAAAAAATTCCTTATCATGCCTATCTAACAATTAACAAAGAATATAATATACCGGTTAGTGATATTTATAAAATCATTTCTGGTTATAAAAACATTGATCCAGAATTAATTAAAAGGCACCGTATATCTGATAACGAAAGAGCAATAATAAATAAATTATGCAAAACCGTTTTTCAAGAAGCAATGGCAGATAATACTTTTATTAACAAGTATGCAACTAAAATAAAACAAATTGCTACACAATATAATTTTAGTAAGGAAAAATATTCCGGATTTATGATTAATTTTCCAATTTGCTTTGATAATAATTTTTTTGAAGCTCTTCAACAAGAAACAAGTGATATGGTAATAGAAAACACTGGTACATATAGTATCTCACCAAAAATTTAATAAAAATAAAACCCACTTCTGGGTTTTTTATTGGTAAGATTTATTTAATCGCCTAAACATTACTCTATTATATGAATTACTGCTGCAATTCCTTGTACAGGATAACTTTCAGCAACAGGACCAGAAAAGGTAATTTCTACATCCTGGTTAAGTTTTAAATCTGCAAAAGTAAATGCCCGGCTTAACTCAGCCTGAGATATAATTGTATTTTTATCAACTCTTACTGAGGCTTTAAAACCACTATCAGTTTCTGGTTCGGCTTCAACTAATATTGTGCCGTATTTGTCTTGACTATTGATATCAGTTATTATCCCTGTATAAACTTCTTCTTGAATTGGATCATCAATTACTTCTTCTTCAGTTTGCGCTTTAAGGCAATTACAGCGGCAATTATGTTTAGGCATATCATGAATTAGATTGAAGCTAATATTTATTGCTAACAAGACAATTATTATAACTAATAAAACAATAATAATTTTATTTTCTTTTTTCATATTTCCTCCTAATATATTATTTATAAATTAACAACATTATCGGTTTTAACTGTCTTAGCCCGGCTTTTTTCAGCAGCATAACCTAAGGTAATAGCGATGTGAAGCACATAATTTTCTTTAATCATTAATAGTTCCTGCAACTTTTTATTTTCCATAATAGTAGCTATTGGGTCAATCATAATACACGAACCAAGACCTAAGGCTTGAGCAGCAATAACGATGTTTTCAGTAGCACAACAAGCATCAAAATATGCCATCTCATTATTTTTATCACGAGCAATAAAAATAACCGTTGGCGCACCATAAAAAACATTATAATTTTCTTTCTGACACCAAGAACTACCCTTTGCTTTATGATATTCATAATATTTATTAGCAATTGTTTTTAATAATTTAGGATCTTGGACAGCAATAAATTGCCATGGTTGACGATTCATTCCGCTAGGAGCATATTGACCACATTTTATGATAATATCAATTTCTGCTTTACTAATTTGTTTATCTTGATATTTTCTAATACTTCTTCGTTTCAGAATACTATTTATTGTTTCGTTATTCATCTTAACACCATCCTTTATATTTAAAGTTACTTGCCATTAAGCAAGCAACTACTAATTATAAACTTTACTTACTAAGAAAGGACGAGCAGCCAGTAAACCCATTTTAGGTTTACTTGTTAATACCACATTTTTTTGCTGACCATTAAGTTCAACACTCTCTTCAATCTGGCTTCCCAGCAAAGATAAACGAACCAGATGGTTTCCTGGGCTTACTTCAACGACAATATTACCACCATTCGCGAGCGAACCAACTAATTGGTTATCAACATAAACTTGAAAAGACACAGCAAAGCCCCATATTTTTTTTACTCGACTAATAGTAATTTTTGGTAAACTATCGTTGACAATTATTTGACCACAACTACTGCAGAATTTACTGCCTTCTGGATTATTGGTATTACATATTGGACAAATCATATTATTTTTCCTTTCTAAAGGTACTAATTATTATAATATTAAATAATATTATGATGCCCCAATTATATAAACTAGCATCACCCATTATGGTTTGTAATAACAAAAGCGGTAGTGCAATAACATCGATTATTATTAATAGTGTTTTTAAAAATTTTTTATTTTTAATATTTTTTTGTTGGTTATCATCACTAATTACTTTTATTTCATTGTTATTCATAATTCACCTCTTATTATAATTATACAATAGGTTTTACTATATATAATTATTTTAATAAAAAACTGACAAATAATTGTCAGTCAA
>DAOOOU010000018.1:0-7709 GCA_035387905.1 Bacilli bacterium
AGTCGGTTGTTACTTTAATATCTTCGATATCTGATGCTTCAGCATCATCAATATCTAATAATTTAAATAATAAAAGTTTCTTTTCTTTAGGCCATTTATTAACATCTTTTAGGTCTAAATAATTATATACCATCTGTCGCGATACTCCTAAATATTTAGCTAATCTAACTTTCGATATTCCTAGTTCTTGAAATAGTTCGTTTAATTTTGGCATTACCTATCAACTACTCTCTTTATAATTATATTTTACAATATAATTATAACTACTTAACAATATAATGTCAACAAAAGGTAAATAAAAAATTATAAATACCAAAGTTTTTGGCCGTCTTTATAGAGCGTTTTTATAATCCCACTCCCTAAACATTCAGCCCCCAAATAGAAGACACAAGCTTGCCCGGGAGTAACCGCTTTTGCTCGGCCAGGATATTTAACTATTACTTTGTTATTATTTTGATATACCAGTGTAGCTGCATGATCAGCACCGCGATAACGAAATTTAACAGTACAAAACGTCGGTTCTGTAGCACTGATGAAATTTACCTGTTCCAAGAGACAGGCATCAGAGTATAAATATTCACTATCCTGACCAAATGTAACGTAAAGGGTGTTATTTGCTAAGTCTTTGCCACAAACAAAATGGCGGTCATTATTACCATTAATCCCTACTGCTCGGCGTTGACCAATGGTATAATTCATTAACCCTTGATGTTCACCAATAAGCTCATTATTATCAATATTTATTATTGGTCCGGGATTAGGTTGTAAGTAATTTTGAATAAATTTTTGATAATTACGCTCACCAATAAAACATATCCCTGTTGAATCTTTTTTCTGGGCCGTAATTAAACCTTGCGCTAAAGCAATTTTTCTAACTTCAGCCTTAGTTAATTTACCAACCGGAAATAACACATCTTTTAATTGATCGGGTTTTAATTGGGCTAAGAAATAGGTTTGATCTTTATTTAAATCAACCCCTCTTAATAACTTATTGCCGACGATTTGAGCATAATGACCAGTAGCTATTTTACTAGCCCCTAATTTTCTTGCTTCCTTAATAAAAGCATCAAATTTAATATATTTATTGCACATTAAATCCGGATTAGGGGTCCTCCCCTTTTTTAATTCGGTTAAAAAATAAGTAAATACTAAATCCCAGTATTCTTTAATAAAATCAACCCGGTGCAACTCAATACCTAATTTAGTACAAACCGCTAACGCATCATTATAATCTTGTTCTTGGGGACAGATCTGCTGATTAAGAGTTGGATTACCCGCAATATCATTATTTAGGGTAGCATCCCAATTACGCATGAATAAACCAATGACTTCATAACCTTCTTGTTTTAATAAATAGGCCGCTACTGAAGAGTCAACACCTCCGCTAATGCCCACGACAACTTTTTCCATAAATGCCCACTCCATTAAGACTATTATAACATATTTTTGCTTAGTATTTACATTGCCCTTAATTTATGATAAATTTATTTCAATAAGATGAGGTGGATTCATGAATAAAAAAGTCCAAAAAATATTTACTTGGGTAATGTTAATTGCCATTATAATTGGTACCCTTGCTAGTATTTTTGCTTATTTAGCATAATAAAAATAGAGGCTATAACCTCTATTTTTGTTTTTTTAACAAATCTCTGATTTCTTCTAGTAGTTTTACTTCTTCACTTTTAACTGGTGCTGTTGCTGGTTTTTCTTTTTCGAATTTGGCGGTAAATTTATTAATAATCTTAATGATCATAAAGATACAAAAGGCAACAATTAAAAAATCAATAATATTTTGAATAAAGGCACCATATTTAATTGCGGCATCCTGAATGTTAATTGCTAAGTCCGAGAAATTTAAGCCACCAATTGCCATGCCAATTATTGGCATTAAGATATCGTTAACTAAAGATGTCACAATTTTACCAAAAGCACCACCAATAATTACGCCGACTGCTAAATCCATGACATTACCCCGAGAAATAAATGTTTTAAATTCATCAATGATTTTAACTTTTGGCTTTTTAATTTTAGTTTTCATTCTAACCTCCTAAGATAATTATACTCAATATGGTAAATATTTCAATGTTATTCATCAATTTTAAAATCTTCAAGCATATCATTTTCTGCTAAAATCTTATTAACTTTAGTTGTGGCATTTTTTAATTTATCATTGCAGGTTTTAGCTAGTTTCATTGCTTCACTATATTTATCAATAGTGCGATCTAAATCAATACTTCCACTCTCTAATTCACTAATTATTTGCTCTAAATCAGCTAGTATTTCTTCAAAGGTTTTTTCTTTCTTATTCATTATTTGTTAGCTCCTTTACTTGGGCTTTAATTTGCCCTTGATATAATTTTATATTTAGCATGTCATCTATTTTTAATTGCTTAGTACTATTTATAATTTGTTCTTGAGATTCAATAATACTGTAACCTTTAGCTAATATTTTTAAAGGATTAAGGACTTGTAAGATACTGATCTTACTTTTAAGTAAGGCCTTTGTATTTTGCAACTGATAACTTATTCTTTTATTTAATTGATCGATTAGATTATCCAATTTTTGTTCTTTAACCTCATACATCATTAAGGGATTTTTGAGAATCTGTTTGCTTGATAAATTATTAACCGCTTGTTTTCTTTGTTTAATATTATTACTTATTAATTTTGTTATTTGTAATTGATATTGGTTAATCATTTGTTTTACTTCAATTATACTAGGTACTGCCATTTCTGCTGCTCCGGTTGGGGTCGGGGCACGTAAATCAGCAACAAAGTCAGCTATTGTAAAGTCGATTTCATGACCAACAGCGCTAATAACAGGGATTTTACTATTATATATTGCCCGAGCCACTATTTCTTCGTTAAAGGCCCATAAATCTTCTATTGAGCCTCCTCCTCGACCACAAATTATTAAGTCCAAATCATAGGCTTGGGCTTTGGTAAGTTGTTTGACAATATTTTCTTTAGCCCCTTCCCCTTGAACTAAAGTGGGGAATAAGATTGTTTCACAAATGGGATATCTTCTCTTAATAGTACTAATAATATCTTTAACCGCGGCTCCTGTTTGCGCAGTAATAATGCCAATCCGTTGGGGATATTTAGGTAATAATCTTTTATGTTGCGGATCAAATAATCCTTCTTCAGCTAGTTTGGCTTTTAATTTTTCAAATTCTAGATAAAGATTGCCCACCCCATCAACACTCATTTTTTCAACATATATTTGATAATTACCTGTTGCTTCGTAAATGCTAATGCGCCCTTCTAATAAGACATTCATGCCATCTTCAGGTACAAAATCTAAAGTCTTAGCGGCACTCATAAACATTACAGCATTAATCCGACTTAATTCATCTTTTATGGTAAAGTATAAATGACCTCTAGTATGACTTTTAAAATTAGATATTTCTCCTTTAAGATATACCCGATTTAAATTCTGATCTTTATCAAATAGACTTTTAAGATAGTGATTGATTTCACTAATCGTTAAGTAAGTTGCCATTATTCTTTTATTATCCGATCTAACACCGCATTAATAATTTTGCGGACATTATCATCACTATATTTTTTAGCCAGTTCAATCGCTTCGTTGATGACTACAACTTGAGGCGTATCAGTGAACTTCAATTCATAAATAGCCATTTTTAATATGGCTGCTCCGGTCTTATCAATCCGATTAAGATCCCAATCTTTTAAATATAAATTGGCTAACTCGGTAATTTCATTGTTATGGGTAATTACCCCATAAACTATTTCTTTAACAAATTCATTATCAATGTCTAAATTTTCTGTAATTAAATCTTCTAAGTTTGATTCATATTTACTTTTTTTAAACATTTCTTCTTGATAAAGAATAATCATACATTTTTCTCTTAATTCACTACGACTTTTATTCATCTTGCCACCTCTTATTCATTATAACATAGAATATTATTTATCTAACTGTTTTAGTTCGTAAAGTAGATTCATTGCTTCGATGGGGGTTATATTTAGGGGATCAACATTCCTAATTTTTTCGACAATTTCATTTTTTTGTGGTTCTTCATCAAAAACCAGGACACATTGCTCAGCAATTTTATGGCTTTTACGTTTATCTTCGCTTTCATATATTTTTAAAATATTATCGGCTCTTTGGATGATTGCTGGTGGTAGTTTAGCTAAACGGGCAACATGAATTCCATAACTTTTATCAACCGCCCCGTTTTTTACTTTATGTAAAAAGGTAATTTCGCCAGCTTCTTCAATAGCAGCCACATGCACATTTTTAATTCCCGCAACCATACTTTCTAAATCAGTTAATTCGTGATAGTGGGTTGAAAATAATGTTTTGCATTTAATATTTTGGTTAATATATTCTAATATTGCTTGGGCTAAACTCATCCCATCATAGGTTGCCGTGCCCCGCCCTAGTTCATCAAAGAGAATTAAACTTTGATTAGTAGCGTTAGTTATTGCTCTTTGAGCTTCTTTCATTTCTACCATAAAAGTTGATTCCCCAGCAACTAAATCATCACTCGCTCCGATCCTCGTAAATATTTTATCAAAAATGGGTAATTGGGCTTTCTTAGCTGGCACAAATGACCCCATTTGCGCCATGATAATAATAATTGCCAGCTGTCTTAAGTAAGTACTTTTACCCGCCATATTTGGTCCCGTAATTAATAAAGTATGAACTAATTCACTCATGATACAATCATTAGGGACATAGGCATTACGATTAACTTTTTCGACAACGGGATGGCGGCCTTCAATAATTTCAATGTGTCTGGCTTCAACTAATTGGGGACGAACTAAGTTTAATTCTTCAGCATCCACAGCTAAACTAATAATCGCATCCAGTTCCGCTAAAGCATTTGCTGTATCTTGTAATTCATAAATATGATTTCTAATTTCGGCTTTAATTTGATTAAATAGCTCATATTCTAATTCAATAATTTTTTCTTCGGCATTTAACACTAAAGCTTCTTTTTCTTTTAATAAAGGAGAGATAAAACGCTCGGCATTAGTTAAGGTTTGCCTTCTTTCCCAACCAAATTCTGGTTTAATCGCACTTAATTGGCCTTTACTAACTTCAATAAAATAACCAAATACTTTTGTGTAACCAACCTTTAAGGTTTTAATACCCGTTTTTGCTCGTTCTTGGGCTTCAAGCTCGCTAATAAATTTTTTACCGCCACTACGAATGACTTTTAATTCATCTAATTCGGCATTATAGTTATCCTTAATTAAGAAGCCTTCTTTTAAACCAATTGGTGGATTTTCATAAATACCGGCTGCTAATAAATTAAATAAAGCTTCTTGTTTGGTGATTTTATAAGGTAAGCCGATTTGCTGAATATATTCTTCAATGATTGGTAATTGGGCAATCGAATTTTTTATTTGTAACATATCCCGGGCATTTAAAGAGCCACAGATAACTTTGCCCCCAAGCCGTTCCAAATCATATACTTCAGCTAATAGTTTACGCAATTCTTCTTTGATAATAAATTCGGTATTAATTTTTTCAATTTGATCATAGCGGTCATTAATTTTATTAATATCTTTTAATGGTTGATTTAACCATTCTTTTAATTTACGACTGCCCATAGCAGTTTTGGTTTGATCAATTAACCAGATTAAAGAATTCGTCCGTTCTTTTAATCGAATAGTTTCATTTAATTCTAAATTACGACGGGTATGAACATCCATTTCTAAGTATTCATCATTATTAATAATAATTGCTCTTTGAAAATGGGAAACATCTTTTAATTCTTTAATTACTAAATAATATAATAAATGCTTAACTCCCATTGAATAACGCATGTCTTTAATGTCTTTAAGTAAATATTCATATTTTTTTTCTAAATACTCATTACTATAATTAATATCTATACCATAATTACTTTTAAGAATTGATAATAATTCCGGATTATCTTCATTAGCGAAGATAACTTCTTTTACATTTATATTAAGTAAAAAATTAATTATTTCCTCATTATTATTGTTTATGGCACTTACATATAAATTGCCGGTTGAGACATCAGCATAAGTTATAATTACTGCTGATTTAAAATCTAAAATACTGGCAATAAAATTTTTATCATAGGCATTTAACATCTCATAATCAACTATTGTCCCTTTGCTAATAACTTGAATAACGCCTCTTTTAACTACCCCTTTAACCCCTTTAGGGTCTTCTAATTGTTCACAAATTGCTACTTTATAACCTTTATTAACTAATTTTTCAATATATGGTTGAACAGCATGAAAAGGTACCCCACACATGGGAATCCGTTCTTTTAAACCAGCATTCTTGCCGGTTAAAGTTAATTCTAATTCACGAGCTGCAGTTAAGCCATCTTCAAAAAATAATTCGTAAAAATCACCCAAGCGAAAAAACAATAATTCTTCGGGATAATTATCTTTGATTGTCATATATTGGATCATCATCGGGCTTAATTGATCACGATTAACTTCCATTCTTTTCATATGTCATCACATTATTTATTATAACATGGGACATAATTATTAACCAATAAAAAAGAACAAAAGAATATTTGTTCTTCTAAGAATTGGCTTTTAAAACATTTATTGCTTCTTTTAGAGTATGCACCCCAATAATGTTAATTTTTAAAGCTTCTTGGTTTTTTATTTTTAACGCTTCTTCGAGGTTTTCTAGAGGACATATAAACATTTCCGCATGTGCTTTACGAGCTCCTAATAATTTATATTTAATACCGCCAATTTCCCCTACTTGGCCATCACTATCAATGGTTCCCGTACCAATTATCTTTCGGCCTTGAGTTAAATTAGTATTAGTTAAATCTTCATATATAGCAAGGGCCGTCATTAATCCCCCACTTGGGCCAGATTCATCTTTTTCAAAATTTATGGTGACTGGAGGATTCGTTTGATAATCATAATTTTTAATGATTTGTAAGCCTAAATACTTTGTTTTTTGATCTTCGTACACTTCAGCTGTTGTCTTAATTATTTTATTTTGCCGTTTAACTTTTAAGTTAACTATTGTTCCCACTTCTTGCTCTTTTATATATGTTGTTAACTGTTTAAAATCAAAATTGGACTGCTCGGCAAAGCTTATTATCTGATCCCCGATTTTTAAATTAGTTGTTGCTTCCGGCGTAATATATACGACAATATTTTGTTCATCAGTAATTAGTATTTGCCGATCAGTTAGAGCAAAAACAGCAATTATCGCATTACTATTAGCACTATTAAAAGCAATTTTATCGCGATATTCCATATCGGCATCAGTTTCTTTTTCATTAAGCACATCAGTCGCTTTCATTACATCCCAATTAGGTAAGATGGCAGCCAATATAATACTAGGAATATTGGCTTTAAACATACTTACATAAGCCATGCCTAATTCTCCGGGATAATCTTTTTCCCCCTTAATAATTATCCGTTCATCAAGGGCAATATAACCTCCTGGGGCATAAATATAATAAGGCAAAGTAATTTGAAACAGAAAATAAATGACTATCACAAAAATAATAAATTGGTAGTTAACTTTTAATAACTGACCTATCCGTTTAAATATCATATTCAATCCTCAACTAACTACCGGTACATGCCACACTAGGGCTTTCACCAACAATTGTTAAAGCGTCACTGCTTAGATTATCATCTTTGGTTAAATAATTAACATAATAGGTTAATTCAATATCCATATTTAATTGTTTAGATAATTGATTTATATTCTCATC
>DAOOOU010000019.1:0-7137 GCA_035387905.1 Bacilli bacterium
GGTACCCAACCACATTTTTCACAATATATCATCGGGATTGGTTCACCCCAAAATCTTTGACGACTAAAGATCCAATCTTGTAAGCGATAATTGGTCGTTCTTGAACCAATTTTCTGCTCTTCTAAATAATCAATCATCTTATTAATCGATGCTGCTTTATTAGTTAAACCATTTAAGATTCCCGAATTAATCATTTTCCCTTCACCAATATATGGTAATGGGACATCCTGACCTTCAACTTTAGCTTCAATAACGGGAATAATCTCGATATTAAATTTTTGTGCAAACTCATAATCTCGTTCATCATGAGCAGGAACCGCCATAATGGCTCCGGTGCCATAAGAAGCTAAGACATAATCCGAAATATAGATGGGAATTTCCTTATTATTAATCGGATTAATTGCGGTTAAACCTTCAATTTTAACCCCGGTCTTATCTTTAGTCATGTCCGTTCGTTCAATTTCATCTTTACTAGCTGCTGCTTTTTGATAAGCCCTTACCTCTGCTAAATTATTAATCTTAGTTTGATATTTAGTTAATAACTCATGTTCTGGGGCCATAACCATAAATGTCGCCCCGTATAGCGTGTCTGGCCGAGTCGTAAAGACTCTCATGACTTCCGGAATTTCTTTGATTTTAAAATCAACAAAAGCGCCTTCGCTCTTACCAATCCAATTAACTTGAGCAGTTTTAATTTTTTCTAAGAAATCAGTATCAGCTAAACCGTCTAGTAATTTATCGGCATAACTTTGCATTTTTAATAACCATTGGTTTTTGAGTTTTTTAACGGTTTTCGCGCCACATCTTTCACAAACCCCACCGGCAGCATCTTCATTTGATAAGCCGGTCTTACATGTTGGACACCAATTAATTTCTTTCTCGGCTTTATAAGCCATCCCGGCTTCATAAAACTTTAAGAATTGCCATTGAGTCCATTTATAGTAATTAGGATCAGAAGTATTAACAAAGCGGTCCCAATCAAAAGAGAAACCTAAATTTTGCATTTGTTCGCTAAATATTTTAATGTTAGCTTCAACGGCTGCTTTGGGATTAATTTTGTGCTTAATTGCATATTGTTCAGCTGGTGAGCCAAAAGCATCCATGCCCATCGGAAATAAGACATTAAAGCCTTGTCTTCTTTTAACTCGCGCCATGGCATCAAGGGCCGAATAACTGCGGACATGACCGACATGAAGACCATTACCTGAAGGATAAGGAAATTCAACTAAGATATAATATTTTTCTTTATCACTACCATTTAAGGCTTTAAAACTACCTTTTTCAATCCATCTTTGTTGCCATTTTTGTTCAATTTTTTTTAAATTATTCATTTTTTGTTCCCCATTTCTTTTTTAAATGTCGACCATATATTTCGTATAAAGCATAAATCAAAGCGAAGAGGAGGACAAAACCAATTAGTAATTGAAAGATTAAATTAAGCGGGATTAATGCCACAAACGAAGAAACAAAGGCAATAATAAAAGCATTTATTAAAGCAATCCAAGTTATTATTTGCGCATAAACGATTTTTTTAGCTTTTAATTTAAACTTAGTTTCCAAATAAATAATTTCAATATTCTCTTTGATCTTACCTTTTTTTATTTTTCGTTTTAAATTAATCCGATAAATGATAAAAACACTTAAGAAAATAACGACAAAAAATATTATCTGGCCTTTGATACTCATTATAATGCCTCCTTAAAAAACAAAAAGCACTTCGTCATAAGGACGAAATGCCGTGGTACCACCTTAATTTCTAATTACATAGCTTTGTTATCGATAAAGGGATAAACCTAACACATCCAAAAGCAAGTTCATAAATATTTGTTATCGATTTCCACCAACCATCGACTCGCTATTAACGCTTATTTATTACTACTCTTTTTTCATCGCTTATTTAGTATTATATTAGATTTCGGCAATATATTCAAGCAGTTTAATAAACATTCTAATAAATAACGGCTCCAAACCAACTTTTTTTAATTTCTTAATTTCAATTCGTTTCTTACTAATTGGTAAATCGCCAAAAATAATATAAGCAATTTTTTCTTTTAAAGCCGTTTTGATTTGTAAATCGGAAATAATTGCATCAATATCTTCATTAATAATTGGCACAGCATCAATTTCAATATTGCGGCCTTTACAATTAATCGTTAATTGTTGGGTAGTTGAAACATCAGCAATTTCCACAATGAAATCCGATTCTTCAACATAGTGTTCACAAGCAATTTTTTCTTGGCCAACATAAGCAATAATGTCCGATGCTTGTCTCGTATTCCGAAATCTAATGCGATAATTACGATAATCAGGAATTAACCCACTCTTACCTTCTAAAGGGCGAATAATTAAAGTATAATTGTTTAACATATAATTATATTCAATCTTTGTTAGAATATAATAACCCTCTTTATATAAGGCAGTTACACCATCGTCTTCATATAAATCAAAACTATTACTACGACCAGGGAAAACGTGAATTTCCATTGTTTTCGGCGGCGTTAATAAATTAATGTTTTGACTTAAATCAGCAAGGGGAATAATTGAACCGCTTTGAGCAAAAACGGGATAATCTTCGTCTTTAAAGAACATCACATACCGCTTATTACCCGGAAACTTTTTGCCCCGTTTAAAATCAAACCACGTTCCTTCCGGAATAAAAATTCGTTCCACAGCGCGGTTCATAACATTATCTTTAGGACTGGTAATGGGGGCGATAAATAGCTCGGTGCCAAAATAATATTCGTTTTTAAATAAGGGTTCATCATAAATTGCTGGATATTTATAATATAAAGGTTGAATTAAAGGCTTGCCGTTTTTATAGTATTGGTAAGCTGCGGAGTATAAATAAGGGACTAAACGATGACGCATTGTACAATAATCTTGAACAATACTACTAGTTTTAACATCCCAGCGCCAAGGTTCTCTTTTATAATAGCGGCCATATTTTGAAGCAAAACGGAAGATTGGACTATAAGTTCCTAATTGCACATTACGCACATAAAGTTCAGCATCTTCAACCCCATCTTTATAACCCCCAACATCGTGACTCCACCACGAAACCCCTAAATTACTTGCTGAAGCATTATATGCTGGTAGTGTTGCTAGCGTTTTCCAACTAACCAGGGTTTCACCAGAATAATGGACTGGATAACGATGCGGAGCAACATCACTAATCCGAGATAATAATAATGGTCTTTGACTAGGAAACTTCTTATAATCATTAAAGTGATAGTAATTAAGTAATTTATTTGTGAATTTATCTTGATCGTTATAATAATCAATCCAAAAGAAGTCAACCCCAATATTGGATAAGGGTAAGATTAATTTATTTAAATATAAATACATTAAATTTTTATCAAAAACATTAAAGGGGATGGTTTGTTTTTCGGTCATATTAAGGTAAGCAGCGATTTCATCATAATGGGGTTCAAAAGGATATATTCCTTCCCCCGGATCAATATTTAACCCAAACCTAATCCCTTTTTCATGTAAAAATTTGGTTAATCCTGCCGGACTTGAATAATAATCCGGATTAAAGGTATAACCGGTTTTAAAACGATTTAAATTACTTTTATCTTTTAAATGCCAAGTATCACCTAATAATAAGACACTTAACGGAATTTGATTTTTAGCAAATTCATTAACTAAATTTTTAATATCATCTTGAGTATATAGTTTATTACGATTCCACCAGACCCCTAAGGCATAACGAGGAATTAATGGGGCTTCACCAGTTAAGCGAAAATAGTTTTTTAAACATAGTTGAAAGTCATCTTTATAAAAGAAAACATAAGTATCAATACTTTTGTGATCTTTCTTAAAGAAACCACCATCTTCGTCCATTACTAAAGAAGCCGAATCATCAAGCGAGACAAAACCATCACCTGAATATAAGCCCTTTTGCTTAACAAATACTTCTTCAATTCTTTTTTTAACTTTTTCAGCACTAATTTTATCAGCATTTTTATCATAATGATTTTCGGTATTATCAAGATTAGCAACCATACTATTATAGTTTCTAATTTCCGGATGATTAAAACACCATACCCGATCAGTACCTACTAAATTTATTTTTAAATTAGCTTCGGGAGCATATTTAGGGCCAACAAAAGGTTTACCTTTTAAATATTGCAAACTAAAATACTTGGTATTAATTACCACAAATTTAGTATCTTCTTCTAATTTAAATTGGGGTAAGTCAAAATCACGATATAAAGCTAGTTCCGTGGGGCGATCTTCAAAAATACTGTTTTCATCGTACTCTAAACGAATAAGTTGTTCACTTAAGACAGTAATGCGAAATTTAGGACCTTGAACAATCGCTTTAGGATTGCTTCGGGCTCTAATATAATCGGCTTTAAAATGTTTTTCTAGTGAACTCATCTGTGCCACCCACTTTATTCTTATTATTTATATAATAGCACAAATATTTATTTAAGACAATGAAGATAGTTAGGTCTAACCTAACTATTTTCAATTTCTACTACCGTATAATTATCCAAATTAATTTGTTTAATTATTGCTTCATATTTTTGTTTCGTAAATTGTTCAACCTCAGCTACTGTATCAATTTTCGGTAACTGATAATTAACTAGGTTTCCTAGCAATAAACTGAGTACCCGCCCAAGTTCTTCGCTACAACAACCAAGTCGCATAATTTGATCGTTCTTATTTAGATCAAATAGTTCTTGATTAAAATCGGGATTTTTGATGATTTTTAATAGGGTTTCCACTAAAGCCTTGGGTTTTTGGCTATCAGCACTTAAGACCATAACCAATTGATCTTTAATAAAATATAAATAATAATCTACACTCTCAATTACTAAGCCTTGTTCAACCAATTGATGAAGGGTTGCGGTTTTTTGGCCAAAGTTCATATTTAAAAGCATCATTAGGGCGCGGTACCACTCTTTCCTAGCGCTTCCCGTTAAGCCCTTAGCACCAACTTTATATTGTAAAGAAATTAAGTTATTACCGGTTGGCATATGATATTTGGTATAGGGTTTAACAACAGTTGGTAATTCAGCATAACTTAGCGGTTGATAAGGAATAACTGGTTTAGCTGTTTGCTGATAAATATCAGTAATTAACTTCAGCATATGTTCCTCATTAACCCGGCCCAGAATAATGATTGTTTGATTACTTGGTTGATAAAAGATTTCATAACAATGTTTAACCAAATCATAATCAATCTTTTGAATATCGCTCATTCTACCAATTACCGATTCATAAGGAATCTGATGAAAAAGATTTTGACAAGCAAGTTTGTAAGCAATCCGATATTTATTATCATCACTCATTCTAATTTCTTGATAAATTGGGTCTTTGATAACCTCAATATCTTCGGGTTTAAAGGCGGGATTATTTATGCCTTTTAGTAATATTTTTAAGCCATAATCAACATTTTTAAAAGCATCAAAATAATATGCTGTGTGATTTATGGAAGTTGACCCATTACAAATTAATTGTTTCTCACCCATTAGGGTCATTAAATTACCAAACTTACTTTTTTCTAATAATAAATGTTCAATATAATGGGCAATCCCATTAGGTAATTGATAATCTTGATTATTAATTTGATAACCCGTATCTTGGCCACCAAAATTAACAATTAAATTAACACTAACCATATTTTTGTTTTTATCTGGACAAAAATAGATATTTAAGCCGTTGGCTAATTGATAATGGTTAATTGGTACCATGCTTTTGTTCCCCCTTTACTACCAGAATTGTATCGATTTTTATTCTTTTTGCAAAAACGGCAATATCATGTGCTGTAAACTTTTTTGTCGTCCGGTAAATTTCATAACTAGTTGGCGCATAGTTAAAGATTTTTTTGGCTTTATTATTGATATAAGTACTTTTGTGATCAGCATCAGCTTTATATATTACATATAATTTTTCTTTAACATTTTCTAGTAGCGGAGCAATTGCCGCTTCATTTTGCAAATACTTAAGGACTTTCTTTAATTGTTTAATCACTGCTTCTTTATTAACTAAATCAGTAAGGGCTAGTAAAGCTAAAACCCCGCTATTTTGCATTGTCATTGACCCGGCCGAATAGGTTAAACCACGATCATCTCTTAAGAATTTACGAATTATATTTGAAGATTGACTTGAGATTAACATATCAACCGCATCAAGGAGAAATTTATCCTCTTTAGTCATCTGCTTCACCTTACAGGCGATTAAGACTGCTGTCTCATGAAAATTTTTGGTTTCTTCAACATAATTAATCGTTGTTTGTTGCGGTTTAAGAAAACAGTCATAGGCTAAAAGCGGCTGATATTTTGGTTTAATGGTAAATCCTTTATCAACTACTAACTGCTTAACAGCTGCTTTTTCAATATTGCCCATTACAATAAATAGCGGTTGATTATTAATTATTGTTCGTTCATAAAATTCTTTAATCATGCTTGGGGTTACATCAGGAATCTCATCACCTAGGCTATATAAATTATTTTTTAGGTAACCCACATCATCTATTAGTTGCCACAAACGATTACGGGCAAAAGGGGTAATCCGTTCGCGGTTATTAAGTACCCCTTGATAGATAATATTTTTTTGAATATTTAATAATTCTTCTGAGAAGTTATTTTTTGGTAAATACGGATCATATATGGCATCAATCATAAAATTAAAAACTTCCGCTAAATGTTGTTGATTAATTACTTCTGGTTCGGGAGTTATCGTTACATACTCCATTAATGCTTGTTGATAAGAAAAATAGGTATAGCTTTGGTAACTCATAATATATTTTTTAGTTTTAGCTCGAGCAAATAACTCTTCTTTAGGATACTTTCTACTTGTATTAATGAGTAAATCACCAAGTAAAGGTGCTAAGATAACATCTTTTTCTAGTCTCTGATAAGGAAAAGCCACATAAAAAATAATGCTCTTAAATTTCTTATTCGGCAAAACAATTAAATTGCATGGTTTTAATTTTTGCTGCTGCATGATTATGCCCCCTTTTTTTTATTTAATTTGATTATAGAACCTAATCTTAATAATAACAAGCCTTGTTATTATTACGGGTTAATGTTATAATATTATTAACAAAAAACAATTAGTTACTAATTGTTTTTTTATAACTTAAACTGGGGAATTACTTCTAATTCATCAATATATTTATCAATA
>DAOOOU010000020.1:0-7031 GCA_035387905.1 Bacilli bacterium
TGTTCTTTAGGGGTATATTGATTATTAATAACTTCGCCAACAATAATGACACCATCAGTTTTATTTATTTCATCTGTTGCATAGATTGTTATATCAGCAGGTTTATTACTTGAAAGTTCAACTATTGGTTGATCTGGATTTTTATTAGGATCAACAGGAGAATCATTCTTCATTGCCCACCCCTCTCTATAATAAAATATACACTTAATTATCATAAATATCAAGTTTTTTGCCATAAAAAAAGCATCTATTAGATGCTTTAACGGCCCATACTTTGATCTGATTCGTCAATCGTTAACTCGTAATCACCGCTTTGTCTTGGTATATCAATTACAGTCTCATTCTTTTTAGCATTATATTTAATTTGATACTTAATTTCTTCTAAAGTACTTTTAGCAGCTTTTAAGGCAGCAATTTTAGCAGTATATACTACTCCCGGATCGCCCTTAATTCTTATTACTGTGTTTCCTTTAAATTTTCTTAAATATGAAAATTTAACGCTTTCAAAAATTGTTGCTCTAACTTTGATTACATCTTGTGGTGCTCCTTTAAATTTTGCTAAATTTTGAATTATTACAAAGTTATCGTTATTATTTATTCTTGGTACCGGTGTTGGTGCTGGTACCGGTGTTGGTGTCGGTACCGGTGTTGGTACCGGTGTCGGTGTTGGCGTCGGTATCGGTGTTGGCGTCGGTATCGGTGTTGGTTTATAAGGTTCTACATAAGGAACCATTGCACTAGTCATTTTAGGTTCTGGTACAACTGGCACTTCTTGTTCAGCATTCTGTTTTCTCTCGATTCGTACCTTTTCATCATATTCACGAACTTTTAACATGTCGTCATAGTAAGGATCTCTATAAAAGCCATCAATTACCATACCTTTATCAGTATATTTTATCATTTCGTGAGGATACAAAGGTCTTGGCTTGATAATATCGGTCCCTTCATAAAACTCTTCCTTTGTTTCAATACCATACTTCCGATAATGTTCTTTTAACATTGCTTCGTAAGCATAAATATCTTCATTTAGCATTCTTGGACGAGGTATTGGAATTTTTGTTCCAGGAATCATTACCGTTCCGACAACTGGATTAGGAAATGTTGGCTTTGGCGTTGGTGTTATTGTCGGCGTCGGTGTTGGTGTTATTATTGGTGTTGGTGTAGGTATTGGCTTTGGTGTTGGTGTCGGAGTTATTGTTGGTGTCGGAGTTATTGTTGGTGTTGGCGTTGGAATCGCTCTAACCATTGCTTGTAATTTATACTCCTCTTCAGCTAATTTTAATGATAAATCACTTAATCGTTTATATAATTGAGCAATTTTAGCATGATCTAATTGTGGTTTGCTTCTTTCTAAATTAACTTCTGCAAATAGTTCTTCGATTTTATTTTTAATATCTTTAACCAATTTTCTCTGTACTTCTATCTCGTTTGAATCAGAATAAAATGTGTCAGTTGATTTCACTGGCGGTGTCGGTATTACTGGAGATACTGGAGGAGTTGGTGTTATTATTGGTGTTGGATTAGTATTTACAGGGTTTTTCGGAGCTAAATCTGGAGTTGTTTCTCTTTCCTTTTCGGTTCCTTTTTTACCCTTACCTTTTAATCTTTGATATAACACACTGTCTTTAAATGCATCTTTAAAAATCGTATTCATTTTTCTTCGAATACCCTGGGTAATATTTCTTAACCCATAAGCTTCTAAGAATAATTTTTTAGAAGCATCAAATCTATCTTTTTTAGATTTTTTTCGAGCTTTAATGCGCTCTTTTATTGCTTTTGGAAGAGCTTTAATAAAGGTTGCTAAATTTTTAAAAATTAAGATTTCATCTTTTTCATTTTTTTTGATTACCGGTTTACTTGACTTAGATTTGCTAGATTCAAGCTCATTGGCATTGGCTTTTGATAAATCTTCTACTTGAGCCGAAAAATACATCCCACTTGTTGTATTGTGTTTGTTGGTAATACCATTTTTAGGATCGTATCTAAAACCTTCAGGTAATACTAATTCTTCTACTTTTACTGAAGAATATATGGTATTTACAATACGAGCATATTCTGGTTTTAAAATTCTAATATCGGCATCAGGATTTAGTTCTTGAATTTTATCTGCAATATCACTTAATAGTGATCTATCTTTATTCTCTGTTGGTTCGGCTCTAACGGGTTCTGGCTGAGGTTCAACGGGTGCGGCTACAACAGGTTCAGCTACAACAGGTTCAGCTAACGGCTGAATTGGTTCCGGTTCCGAATTCAAATCAAGATTATTTTTCCTTTGCAGTTTATAATCATCAGCTTTTACCAAATCTTCAACTGAAGCGGAATACATTTTTCCTGTTGGTGAAGGAGCAGTACTTGCAATACCGTTTTTCCCATCATATTTATATCCTTGTGGTAACACTAATTTATCTGGTGTTACTGAAGAATAAATAATATTTGTATCACCAGCAAAAAGAGAACTTAAGATTCTTATGTCCACTCCCGGATTTAACTTTTCTAATTCATCTCTAATTTCGCTGGTCTTTACCCAGCCTTCTGGTCCTTTGTATTCGTCGTCCATAATTTTTCTCCCCCTATTATGCTGTAAGTTCTTTTATCACTTCAGCGACTTTTGCTCGGTCTTCGTCACTTTCAATATCTACTAATTTATCATAACCCTCTTCATCTTTTACAAGGTATGATGCTAAGATATCAACAGTTTCATCACCATTATCAATTGAATAAATGGCATACTTCTTGCCTTCAATTTCCACAACATTAAGTAGTTCGGCATCTTTTACCTCACCATTATCTAATCTGACTTGAAAAATCTGGCTGTCATTTTCAACGTTATCCATATATGTTCCTCCTTCTTATTCAAACTAATTATATCATATTTTTTTTTTTTTGATAAATAAAGTTATATGAATTTATATATTATATCGATATTCTCTTAAAATGCAATAGTAAGCTTCGGTTTGAACTAAAAATATCTTTGCTTAAAAGAATTGTAATCAAAACTCTTAGTATAGCGAAAAGAAGAAGACTCCTTGATAGTAGAACTGATTTTAGAATCATCTTCCTCTTTAATCTGTAATTTATTTAATTTTATAGCTCTTGCTATTTTCCGAAACAGTTTAATAATGACTACTCTCCTGGTTCTATTTCTGGAACAATATCGGTACAATATTGACCTAAAGAATAGTTAATATTTATCGTGTTTGAAAGCCAAAAACCAGCTCGGGATATATCATATTTTTGAATTGTAATATCGCTTTCTTTATCATAGTAATACCCTTTATGACATTCAAGTTTAGTTAATGTTGCTAGATAGTCAGATATTTCTTCTTTAATAACAGCATATTCTCTTAAGGTGGTCATGTCGATTATATAAACATCCTTATCTTTTTTCTCGCTATTAAAATAAGAAAAGAAAGGGACTCCAATAGTAATTTCTTGGGTGCCAATTGTTTTTTCGTAATTACGTCGAAAACAAGTTTTATTAAAAATACAGACAAATAGCAAGCCAATAATAATTATGATTAAGATTGCTAACCAACGATTTCTTCTTTGATTCATTTTTCCACCTCTATAATAATTATATCAATTTAAGACTTTTTTGCAATATCTATCAAAATTGTTAATTATGGTTTAATATGTTATTATTTATCATAGAGGAATGATTTTATGGAATCAACAATATTTAATTTTCTACTTTATAATTTACCAGGCAATATGAGTCAGAATAAAGTGTTTAGAGATAGAATTTTGCCTTTTTTATCTGCTAAAAGTCAAATCATGCATATTGATATGGCTAGTGGTTTGTTTGAAAAACTACAAACAAGATATGGTATTGATAAATTAAAAGGGGTTAATAAACTTGATGTTGAGGGTGATATGCTTGTTTTTAGTGGTTTTCAAAGAAGCCAAGCGATAGTTGGCTATTGCACTCAAAAAGACAAAAAAACTATTTTTGAAGTTAGTACTATTAATAATACAACTCTTATTTCTACAAAAGACAGCATTATTGAAGGCCCTTTTGGTTATTCTCACCTAGTAACAATTAAACGGCATGATGATAAGGGCACACTTGAAACTAGTTCATATCTTAGTATTTATGATAGCGCTGATATTTTAATTGATAAGAAAAGTTCAAGCAATGAGGTTGGTTTAATCAAAATTGCCGAAGAACAAAGTGTGAGGAATGCCCCTATAAAAGATAAATATGAAAATGGTCCCCTTCCCCCAAAAGTTTTCCCGATGACTGAAGCTTTTATTATTACTGACTTCGAGTTTGTAATATTACCGCTATTAAAAAATAATGTATATTTTCCTAATACTGCTTTTAACCAAAAGAAAATCGAGGCTTTTATTAATTGCCTTAACAATATATTACCTAATCCCAACGCTAATATTATCCTAACTTTTCGAACGCTATACCATCTAAGATCATATTTTACAAATCAATATATTGATGGCTTTTCGGAAATATTAATTGAAAATAATGGTGAATTTATTAAAGTCGGGTTAAGTATCAAGGACGATGAGATATTTGCTCTACCAATGCCCATTACTCGGCAAGAAGCTTTTGCTTTATATAATTCTGATATAGAAAATAAAAATCGTTCAACCCTTACTGATATTTTTAATGATTTTTTACTAAAATAAAAAGCATTGTTACTCAATGCTTTTTAATGATTCAATCATATCGATTTTCTTTAAAACAAAATTATTTACAACGCTTACCACAAAAGTAAAAAAGGCCGTAATTAGAATTGCATAAATAAAACTATACCATTCGATATGACCATTAAAGCGAATGATGTTAATCTCACAAGTTCGAACAATATATTTATTTAAATAATAACCACTTAATAAGCCTAGAGCAATCCCAATGACCGTTAATAGTTTTGTTTCTTTAGATAAATATTGGTGAACTTCTTTATCATAGAAACCAAGAACCTTGATTGTTGCTAATTCCCTTTTGCGTTCGCTAATATTTACTGTTGATAAATTATATAACACAACGAAAGCTAATATCCCAGAAGAGACAATTAAAACCCCGACGATATATTTTAATGATTTTAGTGTATTATTCATGTAATCTCTAAAGGTTGATACTTGAGAGATTGCCGATACTGCTTTATTTTTTAATAATTCATTATTAAATTTTTTTTCGTTTAAGTTATCATATTTAACGAGAATTTGATTAACTTTATATTTACCAAATTGCTCTTCATAATAAGCTTTGGTCATATATAGATAATGATTTAAATAGTTTTCAACTATGCCTTTAACCACTAAGGTTTGATTTTCATTATCATCAGTTGCTAAAGTCACTTCATGGTTAATCCTCGCATCAACTAAAGCAGCAACTTTTTCGGTAATATAGATTCCTTCTTGAGGAGCATTATTTGGTAAATTAATCATTTTGCGTAGTTGCTGATAATCTTCAGCCACAATTATTTGCACTTCTTGATCTTCTTTAGGATTAAGTAATTTCCCGGAAAAAATATCGATTTCAGCATAAGTTGCTTTATTTTTAGAAATAGTTGCTAATAATTCTTTTTTATCGTTTGCTGAAGCATCATTTTTTATATTCACCGCCATGTCATACTTCAATATTTTTTGATATTGATCATTAAGTAAGTTAGCGACAGCATCTCTAATCCCAAAGCCAGTAACAATTAAGGCTGTACAGCCGGATATCCCTATAATTGTCATTAAAAAACGCTTTTTATAACGAAAGATATTTCTAATCGTTACTTTATTTGTAAAATTTAAATGCTGCCAGATAAAAGGTATTTTTTCTAGTAATACCTTTTTCCCTGACTTTGGTGGTTTTGGCCGCATGATAATTGCCGGCATTACTTTTAATTCCTGGTAACACGCATAGATTGTTGCCCCCACTATGCCTAACCAAATCATGGTTAAACCAAGGTAACCATATAATTCATTAAAATCAAGAATAAAATGAGGAATTGTATACATTAATTTATACATCGACCAAATAATGTTAGGTAATAAACGAGAACCAACTACCATGCCGATACTACCACCAATGACAGTGGCTAAACTAGCATAGATTAAATATTTTGTGGCGATAACTACATTATTGTAGCCTAAAGCTTTTAGTGTCCCAATTTGAACTCTTTGTTCTTCAACCATTCTTGTCATTGAAGTTAAACTAACTAAAATCGCAATAATAAAGAATAATAGTGGAAATACTAAACCAATTTTAGTTAGACTATCAATATCTTGTGTAAATCCTAAATAACCAACATTAGCTTTTCGATCTAACACATACCATTCTGGTTTTTCGATTTCTAGTAATTCGTTTTTACTAGCAACAATTTTTGCTTGATTAATTTTGAATTCCTTTTTAGCAACTCTTCTTTGCTCATTTAGGTCTTGTTGCTTCGCAGCTAATTGGCTAGCAGCAATTGTTAGTTGTTCTTCACTACTTGCTAGTTGTTCTTGAGCAGCGGTAATTGCTGCTAGAGCATTTACTTTTTCAGTTGCTAAAGTATTTTGCTGAGTAGCTAATGTTTGGCCAGTTGTTATTAATCCTTCGATAAGAATGATTTGATCACTAGTTGCAGCATAGATAATGGGATCAGTAATACTTGGTAATGAATTTTTTAAATTATTTAAAGTTAATTCAAGTTCAGCTTCAGTAATCGCTAATTTTGCTAATTCAAGATTATATTGCTCATAACTTAATGCTAGTTGATTTTCTGCATCAGCAAAAAAGATTTGCTGTTGATTTAGTTTTTCAGCAAGTAGTTGCTGATTAAGGGCTAATTCTTTTTGACTATTAACAATAGTTTGCTGGTTCTGATTAATTTGTTTTTGATAATAATTAAATTGGCGGTTAGCTTTTTCTTGGGCATTATTCAGTTTGGTTTCAGCTTTATTAATTGTCGTTGTTGCTTCTTCAATTATTTGATCATAACGAGCTTGTTCTCTTGTGACCTTTATTTCCTTAATATCTTTAGTAATCTTTTTAATATCAGCAAGATAAGACTTACTGCGCGTTGCTGATTGATTATTGA
>DAOOOU010000021.1:0-6777 GCA_035387905.1 Bacilli bacterium
GCCGAAAAGCTAAAATGCTCTTCTTTTAATGACATTATTGTTTTTGAGTCATATATGAAAAACAATAATATTTTTAAAATATATTATCAAAAAGATACAAAACTTGAAGAAATTAAATTTGATGATGGTTACTACATTATATTTTGTTGGGACAAAAACGAATATTATCATATGATACCGGTAATAAATAATACTGTATATGACAAAAATCAAAATTATTTGAATTTATATTTGCTATCACTTTACAAAAAAATTATTAAATTAATATTATCAATCATATAAAAAATAATGAAAAACTAATATAAATCACTTGACTTTTATTTAATATTAGCTCAAAATACATATCAAATAGATTTGTGAGGTTATTATATGCCTATAAATAATATTTTGTAAAATTCATTAATAAGATAGTTTATTTGCAAAATATTGAATTACTGTAAGATTCCAATAGTTGTTATTGGTGGAATAAACGAAAAAAATATTCCTAATTTTAAGAACTATAATATTTCCGGTTATGCAATGGTGTCTTCTATATTAGGTAAAGATAATATTACTGAATCAACTTTAAAACTAAAAGAAATAATCTTATTAAATAATAGACATCAAATACATTAAATCTTACTAAACAATAAAACTAATCTAATAAGATTAGTTTTTATTATAACTCGAAAAATTCGAGTTTATTTTCTTATGGAGCAGGTGATGGGAATCGAACCCACGTCTTCAGCTTGGAAGGCTGAGGTTCTACCATTGAACCACACCTGCATGCAATAAAAATTATATCATAATATATTAATATTGCAACTATTTATCTATTGTTTTGCTGGTGATTCACCAAAAAACTGCTCATACCAGACAAGGAAAGAATATACGGTCCATACTTTTTTATAGTTATCTTTTTTCTTTTGGCGATGATCATTTAATAACTTAATTATTTTCTCTTTTTTGAAAAAGCGTTGAGCGTTTTCCGAGTTAAAAACATTTAAGATATTAGCGTAGAAATCATCTTCTCGCATCCAACTTCTTAAAGGGACAGGGAAACCTAGTTTTTTCTTTTTATAAGATTCATTGGGTATTACTTTACGAGCTGCCTCCCTTAAGGCAATCTTGGTATTCTCTTTGGTAACTTTATAATTAAAAGGTAATTTACTAGCTGTAGCAAATACCGCAGTATCAACAAAAGGGACTCTGCCTTCTAACGAAAATGCCATTGTCATACGATCAGCCTTATGCAAGATATCTTTAATTAACCAGTAGTTTATATCAATCGCTTGCATTTTAACGATGTTGCTTTCACCTTGGTATTCATTATATACTTCACTGGTAATATCTTTTAATTTAATTTTATTTTTACGAGTAATAATTTTACCGGCTTCTTTTTCACTAAAAACTTTATTAACCCCGATGTAACTATCTTCAAGTTTTTGGCCACGCCTTACCAGAAAATTGATTCCCCTTTTTTCTGGTAAAAGACTTGCCATTTTACCAATTAGATAACGCATCCAAAATGGTATTTTATTATAAAATTGATAATCTATCTCATCACGATAATAATTATAACCACCAAAAAACTCATCTGCCCCTTCGCCCGATAATACTACTTTTAAATCCTTGCTTGCCATCTGGGAAACAAAGTATAAGGCAATTGCTGAAGGATCAGCTAGCGGTTCATCCATGTGGTACATAATTTTGGGGACGGCCGCTAAATACTCTTTTTTATTTATTATTTTACTGGTATTGTTTATTTTTAGCTTATCAGCTAAGTCTTTGGCAAAGCTAATTTCGTTATATTTTTCAATGTCATAACCAACGGTATAAGTTTTATCTGGTCTAGCTAAAGCAACAATATAGGAAGAATCAACACCTGATGATAAAAACGAACCAACTTCAACATCACTAAGTAAATGTTTTTTTACTGAATCAGCCATAACCGAGCTTATATCATTAACAACATTCTCATAATCAGCAGCCTGTTCCGCAAACTTTAGATTAAAATAGCGTTTAACAGTTAATTTATTGTTATTAAATATTAGATAATGTCCTGGGTTTAGGCGGTAGACATTTTTAAAGAAAGTTTCCGCAGTAGGAGCAAAATTAAAAGAAAGATAAGGTTTTAATAATTTTTCATTTAATTCTTTTTTAAATCCTGGATGGTCAAGGAAAGCTTTTATTTCAGAAGCAAATAGAAAGGTTTCCCCATCCCAATAATAATAGTAAGGTTTAATTCCAAAATGATCTCGGGCACAAAATAGTTTCTTTTGCTTTTTATCCCAAATTGCAAAAGCAAACATCCCTCTTAATTGCTGAGGCAGTTTTTCGTGATAAGTCTCGTAACCATGCAATAAAACTTCGGTATCAGAAGTTGTCTTAAAAACGTGTTTTTGTTTTTTTAAATCGGCTTTTAGCTCCAAATAATTATAGATTTCGCCGTTATAAACAACCACTAAGTCTGCTTTTTCATTAACCATTGGTTGATCACCCGTTTTTAAATCGATAATTGATAAACGACGGTGACCCAGAGCAATATTATCATCAACATAATATCCTTCAGCATCAGGCCCGCGATGAATAATCCGATCAGCCATTTTTTTAATTATTGGTTTTTTATTTTCAATTTTACTTACAAATCCAACTATGCCACACATATTTTTAACCTCCCATTACTCTTTGATAATAGTTTTTTTCTAATATTAATTTACCCATGGTAATTTTACTAGCAACCACACTGTTCATATCGGTTACATAATTATCCGGAATTACAACATCTTTATTAGGGGTAAAAGTCCCTGTTAGACTGTTGTATTTACCATAGTCAGAAACCCAACTTTGATTATTAAAAATTGCCAAACCTGGTTCATCACTAAGAATATCTTTGCCAATTATTAATCGCGAATCATATTTTATGCCGTAAAGGTTCAATAAGGTTGGTAATACATCAACTTGGCAGCCAACTTTATTAACTTCTGTTTTAGGGGTCTTGCTGTTCCAAAGAATAAAATTACTGCGATTGATTTCAATTGTGGCATCTCGCTCATAACTCGATAATTCGTTAATTGTTGCTAAATCCATTGCATAAGGATAATGATCACCTACTAAAGCAATAACAGTATCATCCAATTTACCTGCTGCAGTTAATTTCTCGATTAATAAAGCTAAGGCTTGATCAAGTTCAATTTGTGTTGCCACATAAGCTTTAGCTTCTTCGCTTACTGCTAAATCTTGAACTGCAGCTTTGTGTTTCTTAGCCATCTGATTGTACCAACTATATGACATATGGCCACTCACAGTTGCATAATATACCATAAACGGTTCATCAGCCGATATATAATCAGGAGTTGTGGCTTCAATCATTTCAATATCGCTTTCTGGCCATTGGTAACAATTAATTTTTTTCTCTAGGCCATTAAAACAGCCAAGATAATTTGTGAAACCTAGATTCTTTAAATAAACATCACGTGATTGAAAATTATATTGATTATTATGATACGCAAAGGTTTTATAACCTTGGGCAGCATATTGGGTACCAAAACCATAAGGGAAATAATTTGTTCCCTTACGCCAGATACTGCTTAGTGAACTCGGATATATACCCGTTAACTCTTGGAATTCACCACCCAAAGTACTTAGCATTACCGGTGTATAAAAATTATTAAAAACAAAACTTTCATTAGTAAGTTTATATAAAGTAGGTGTTAGTTCTTGGGAGACAGCAATTGAGTTAAAACTCTCAGCCATAAAAACAATTAGATTTTTACCTTTATAATAGCCGGTATATTCGTTCTGTTTAGTTCCCGTATCACTAGCAAAATAGGTATGCATGTTTTTTAAGACACCATTATTTTCGCTGGCAGCTAAGGCCGTAAAATCAATATCAGTTATATTATAAATTACCGATTTTTCTTTAGTTGGCTCCTTCTTTGCTTTGGGAGCAACTTTTAATTCTGCTTTAGCTTCTTCAAAACCAAATATTGCTCTTTTTATTTCTAAAAAACGAGCCGGGATAACTCCTATTTTAGCTGTCGTTAAGTAATTATTATTTACTTTATAATATAATTGATAACCAGAAAAGGAATTTTCTTTTTTAATTAGCAAGCTAACTTGAAATAATACGATAAATATTAATAATAATAGAATCTTTGATAGTAGATTATTGGCTGAGGCTTTCTCAAAACCAATCTGCTTGCGAAATAATATCGTGCTAATAAACGGGATTAAGAAAATAACTAAGGCATAACTATATTTGAGAATTAAGGTTACCGTATCGCGCCAAAAATCAGCAGCTTGATCAGCTAAACCAAAATCAGCAACTGAAAAATAAACATCAAAAACTTTGAAGAAGATAATTTCCGTGCTAAACAATAAAAATAGTAAAAAGAAGATTGTTAATACTAATAGATAATTAATTTTTCTTGAAAAAAGACTAGCAAAAAAAGAAATTAAAAAACTGGTTGCTAACCAAAAACAAAAAGCACTTAAAAATGATATTTGCCATAGTTGTGAACCACTTAACACTTTAAAAATAACTTCTAAGAAAACTATTCCTAAAGTTAAGAATATAGTTAAATCTAATCTTTTCTTTTGCATATAAATCACAAATCTATTATATCATTGTTATTGTAAATTGTCTTATTGAATTAAGCTTATTTGTTAATTTTTAATTGACCAGTTTTTTCTAGTTTAATTTCCTCAAGACGGGAGTTCATTGCCATTCCAATCACAAAGATATAAGCCAAGATAAATACCCATAACATTAAAACAACGATATTAGCTAAGCTACCATAGAAAGTATTGTAACTTCCAAAATTATAAATGTAAAACGAATAAATTCTAGTAATTATTATCCATGATATAGAAGTAAATATTGATCCCCGGTTAACATCAGAACTAGGTATTTTGCGATCAGGAGCCATGGTATAAAGGATTTTTATAAATAAGAAAATAATAAACCAGGATACTGGACTTCTTAGAATGTTAAAGGCTAACTCAATATCTTTGGTAATCTCGGCATTTAAATTAACATATTTAATTAAGTCGATAATCATTCGGCCAAATACCGGAACAAACAAGATAAATAAGAATAATAAAATGATAAAAAAGGTCATGACCGCAGCTTTAATTCTTCTTTTAATAAAGCCCTTATCTCTAATTCCATAAATAGTATTCGAAGTAACTATGACGGTTGAAGCCCCATTAGAAGCAACGAAATAACCAACTAGGAGCGTTAAAATAAATCTTAAACTGAATTTAGAGCCGCTCATTGCCGGAATAATTAAACCGGCTACTTCGTTACCAAAAGCTTTAGAGATAAAATTTGATAGGAAATCAATTGATAGATTTAAGAATGACGCTCCATAGCCAATTAAAGTAATGGTTGGGACCACGGATAAAAAGAAAAAGAATGCTAAATGACCAGGTAAGATTAACATTTCTGGTTTAGTAATAGTCCATTTAATCATAAGTAAAAATTCTTTAATCTTTTTCATTATTATCTTCCGTGATTTCTTCTTTATTATTTTTCATATTATCAACCGCTTCATTAATTGCATCTTCTAAAGTAGTTTTAGCATCTTCAATAACACTAAAGCCCATTGCTACACCATAATCATAAGGTAAGCTATTAAACTCTTTATAAAGCTTGCGCATATAACTAACAACTTGTTTTTCGTTGTAGCCAATCAAATAAACTAAAAATTCATTACCATCAGTGCGAATAATTTCTGAATTATCTAATTGATTTTTAATTAATATATTAGCGGCCGCCATTATTTGGCGATCTCCGGCTTCATAACCATGATGATCGTTAATTTCTTGAACATCATTTAAATCGATAATTAACGCTGTTTGGGGGTAGATTGGATTATTATTCCAGTTATCAATATTTTCGCTTAAATAATTGCGATTTTTTAACGAAGTAAGTAAATCGATATATTTTATTTTAGCATCTTTTCTAATTCTTTTAGCTACCTTAATTTTTTTATTTGATCGAAAATATGCCATGGTAATTAGTCCACCGGCAATAATTACTAATAATGTATATTTAGCAATTGTTGTCTGAATATTACTTTTAGCAGCATTTATCTTATGATTATATAGACCAGCATAGGTTGCTTCTTCAGGATCAATAATACTGATAAATTTACTAAATAATTTTGTCAGCGCATTATTCTTCTTAAATTTAAACTGATAATTTATGTTTAAATCGCCTTCGTAGCGAGCACTATAATTATTTAATTCTTGATTAGCATAGTAATTATAGATTTGACTATCAACAGCAATAGTGAAACCTTTCTTAGTTAACTTAAACAAATCTTTAGTATTGCTATAAGTTTTAATCTTTAAGCCTTTAATTTGTTTTAAATAGTTTTCTAACAAACTATTTTTTAGAACATATATTTCTTGCCCAACTAGTGATTTTTCAGAGTTAATAATCTGTTTTGAACTATTGGGCATGATAATTTTAAATTTAATTGGTAATAGCGTTCGAACATCATAGTAATCATTAACCATATTATAGCAATCAAAATAAATATCAATCTCATTATTATCAATTGCTTGACTAAATTTATTATTATTACGATACTTATAGAATTTGTATTCAACACCACTAAATTGACTAAAACGATTTAAATATTCCGCAATTATGCCACTATAATTACTACTAGTTATTGCTTCATAAGGACTATTATTAACAAACCCGTAATTAACTAGGGAAGCATTCATTTGGTCAAGATCTTTACTAGAAATATTTAAAACTTTTAAAAATATATTTAATAATGC
>DAOOOU010000022.1:0-6720 GCA_035387905.1 Bacilli bacterium
AAGAATATTAATGAAACGATTATTGCTGATGTCTTTGAAAGTACAATGGCAGCAATCTATTTAGATCAAGGCATAAACGCTGTTAAAAAGATTCTTAATCGGGTTGTCATTCCTTATATTAAAAAGAATGCAGTATTTTTAGATGATTATAAATCTATGCTTCAAGAATTGGTGCAAACTACCAAACGTTCATTAACTTATAACGTGATTAAAGAAACTGGTCCGGCGCATAAAAAGATTTTTGAGGTTGAAGTTATGGTGGGCGATATTCGTTTTGGTATCGGCCAAGGAAAGAGTAAAAAAGAAGCTGAACAAAATGCCGCTTTTGATGCTTGGCAAAAACAAGCTCATTTAGGAGATAAACATGTATCTTAAAACAATTTATATTAATGGTTTTAAATCTTTTGCGGATAAGATTAATCTTAGTGTGGAACAAGGCATTACTTGTGTTGTTGGACCCAATGGTTCAGGGAAAAGTAATATTGTTGATGCAATTAAATGGGTCTTAGGAGAACAATCAATCAAATCCTTAAGAGGTAATAAAACTATGACCGATGTCATTTTTACCGGAAGTAAAACCAGGTCTGCTCAAAACCGCGCCGTAGTGGCTTTAACTTTTGATAATACCGACCATTATTTGCATAACGAACAAACCGAGATTGAAGTTAAAAGAGTGTTATATCAAAGTGGGGAAACTGAATATTATTTAAATAATCAGAAAGTTCGCTTAAAAGATATTACCGACCTATTTATTGATAGTGGAGCGAATAAAGAATCATTTAATATTATTTCTCAAGGAGCAATTGCTGATATTATTAATAGTCATCCTGAAGAACGAAGAGTAATTATTGAAGAAGCGGCCGGTGTCTTAAAATATAAGAAGCGGAAAGAAGAAAGTCTTAAAAAATTATTAAAAACTAAAGATAATTTAAGTAAAGTTGATTTATTAATTAATGAATTAAAAACGACTATTGAACCGCTTGCAAGCCAAAGCAAACAAGCTGAAACTTATTTAGCTGTTAAACGTAATTTAGAAGACATTGAATTAGGTTTAATTGTCCAAGATATTACGCAATATAATAGTGAATTAAATAAAGCAAAAGAATTGTTAAAAAGTGTTAATGATGATTTAAGTGATGCTCTTAGAGGTACTGATCATGATGATGCCCAAAGTGAGAAACTTCGTTTTAACCTAATTAAAATTGATGAGGAATTAAATAACTATAATCAACAACTAACCGTTATTAACGAAGAATTGGTTGCTTTAGCAACCGCTAAACAAATTAGTTTAGAAAGACAAAAATATCAGTATGAAACAGTTAAAATTGATCAACATTTAATTGCTTTACAAGAACAAAGTTTAGCCTTAAAAAATAATTTACATAATTATGATTTAGATTTAGAAAAGATTATTAAAGAAATTGAACAAATAAATAACGATAAAGATCAAATAGAAAAAGAAAAAACAACAGTTAAAGATCAATTACTAAAACTTACAAACCAAAAGCAAACTAATCTCAACCTAAACTATAGTCTTAATAACCAAATTGAATTATGTAAGCGAAATATTGAAGAAAATAATTTATTACCTTATGCTGTTAAAAAAGTTCTTGAAAACAAGCAATTAAATGGTATTTGTGGTTATTTAGCGGGTTTAATAAATGTCCCAGAAACATATGCTGCTGCCTTAGAAACGGCTTTAGGAGCGAATAACAGCGTATTAGTAGTTGATAATGAAAAAGTTGCCCAAAATGCTATTGAATACTTGAAAACAAATAATTTCGGCCGCGCTACTTTTTTTCCTTTAAATATTATTAAAAAAAGATTCATTGATCATGATACTTTAAAACTTTTAAAGAATGAACCTGATTATATTGGCGTGCTAGGTGATTTAGTAACTTTTGCTAGTCAATATGAAGGAGTTATTTTAAACCAAATCGGAAATGTGATTGTGGTCCAAGATCTTAATGCAATGCATAAAATTGGTCGGCTAATTAATTACCAATACCGAATTGTAACTATAGCTGGTGATATTCAATACTCTGGAGGAGCTATTGCTGGTGGTTCAGTTAAAACCAAGGCAAGTATTATTTCCCAAAAATTTGAACTAGAAAAGTTAACTAAAGAACTTAGCCAAAATAACGAAGATAATAAGCAATTAGAAGATAGTATTACTAAGTTGCAGGCACAACTAACAAAACTAGCAAATAATGAGGAAAACTTAGTTAAAGCCTTAATTAGTAGTCAAGAGAAAATATCCCAAAAAGAATATTTAAAAAACGAAATTGTCGTTAAAGAACAAGAGATAAATAATGAACTTAAAGGGATAAAAGGTATTAAAGAAAATAAACTTGAGGAAGAGATTACAAAAATAATTAATGATTATTATCAAAAAGAGGGTAGTAAGCAAGAATTAGAAAAGAAGATCATGTTTACTAAACAAAAACGTCAAGAACTAACTGATGAATTAATGAATATTGAAAAAACCAATAAAGAATATAATATTAGTTATAATCGCTTACTTAATGAACAAAAAAATCTTGAAGTCAAGATTGCTAAATTAGAAGTAAATCTTGATAACTTACTATTATCTTTAAACGAAGATTATAGTATGACCTATGAAAAAGCAGCAGCTAACTACTTATTAGAATTACCAATAGTTGAAGCTAGAACTTTAGTTGAGCAATATAAAAAAGAATTAAAAAGTATTGGTGAAGTGAATATTGGAGCCATCAGTGAATACGAACGATTAAATAAGCGTTATACTTTCTTAACTGAACAAAAAGCTGACTTAGAGTTATCATTAAATAGTTTAAATGAAATCATCATGGAAATGGATGAAATTATGGTTAGTAAATTTAAAACTACTTTTGATCAAATCGCTGATGAATTTGCTAAAACCTTTAAAAAATTATTTAAAGGTGGGCAAGGGCTTTTACGATTAACTAACAATAGTGATTTATTAACTACGGGGATTGAAATTATTGCCGAACCGCCAGGTAAAAAATTAAGTTCCATCGCTTTATTATCTAATGGCGAAAAATCATTAACCGCCATTGCCTTATTATTTGCTATTCTCAACATTCGTCCGGCACCATTTTGTGTTTTAGACGAAGTCGAAGCCGCCCTTGATGAAGCCAATGTTAATACTTTTGGTAATTATCTAAAAGAAAATAAAGATAAGAGTCAGTTTATCATTATAACTCATAAAAAAAAGACGATGGAATATGCTGATATTTTGTATGGCATAACGATGCAAGAAAGTGGTGTTAGTAAATTAGTAAGTGTCAAGTTAGAAGATTAATTAAGTGCCAGATGGCATTTTTTTAATTTTTATGCTATAATAACGGCTACAAGGGAGCGATATTATGCTTAAAATTAAAACTGATTCCAGAAAAATAGTGTCTGGTGATACATTTGTAGCGATTAGAGGAATAAATAGTGATGGCCATCAATATATTGAGCAGGCAATAGCTAAAGGAGCAACTAACATTGTGGCTGAAGAGGGAAGTTATAGTGTACCAACTTTAATTGTTCCCGATACTAAATTGTATCTAGCCCAATATTTAAAAGATAAAACTAAAGAGCAATTAAAAGATGTAAAATTTATCGGGATTACTGGGACTAATGGGAAAACAACAACTTGTTATCTAATATATAAATTGTTAAATATGTTAAGAAGTAATAGTGCCTATATCGGAACTATTGGTTATTACTTAAATAACGAAAAGTTTGAATTAAATAATACGACTCCCGAAATTGTTGATTTATATGAAATGTTTGTTGAAAGTGCCACTCAAGGAGCAAAAAATATTGTTATGGAAGTTAGTTCTCATGCCCTTGAATTAGGTCAGGTGGAGGGCCTAACATTTGATGCTGCCGGATACACGAACTTAACTAAAGAACACTTAGATTTTCATCAAAACATGGGTAATTATTTACAAGCCAAACAAAAGTTATTTAAGCAAATTAAGCCTAATGGCTTTGCAGTTATTAATGGTGATGATGAGTTTGCCAATGATTTTATTATGCCCCATAATACCAATTATACTGTTGGCGAAGCCGAAAATAATACTTATCAAATTATTGACTATCAATTAGATATTGATAAAACAACATTCACTTTTGCTTATCAAAGCAATAATTATCAAGTTACAATTAATTTACCTGGTAAATATAATATTCATAATTTCATGATGGCCTTAATAACCGTACAGCAAATGGGTTATGATATCAACGATATTCTCGATAAAGCTGTGGTTTTAGAAGCCCCACCGGGCAGAATGGATAGTATTACTTATAATGATGCCTCAATCATTGTTGATTATGCCCATACCCCAGATGCTGTATTAAATGTCTTAACTACGGCTCAGGCTTGTGCCCAGGGTAAGATATATACAATTGTTGGTTGCGGTGGTAATCGGGACAAAACCAAACGACCTATCATGGGTGATATTGCTACGAAGATGAGTGATTATGTAATATTCACTAATGATAATCCACGCTTTGAAGATGAAAAAGCGATTATGGCTGATATTACCAATGGTTTAGCTCAAAGTAACTATGAAGTTATATATGATCGCAAAAAAGCGATTAATAAAGCAATAAGTCTTCTACAACCACAAGACATGTTATTAATTTTAGGTAAAGGTCATGAAAAATATCAAATTGTTGGTGACGAACATTTAATTCATGATGATAAAGCCGTTGTTGAGGATTGTATTAAAAAGAATACGCATAGTTTAAATTTAACAAAAATATAGAGTTAAAAACTCTATATTTCACGCATTTGCTCTCGATTTTTAAAAGGTTCCTTAGGATCGATTTTATCGACAAATAAGATGCCATTTAAATGATCAATTTCATGTTGTAAGGCAATTGCTAACTCTTCGCGTAAGCGTAGAGTTTTTATATTACCTGTTTCATCAGCGGTTTCAACGGTAACTCGAGCATGACGAGGAACAATGCCGATTGTTGGGCGATTGACACTTAAACAACCTTCGCCTTCGCCAACATAGACCAGTTCCTCACTTTGGCTAATAATTTTAGGATTGATAAACACATAATTAGTAAATGAACCATCAGCTTCTTCATAAACGATAACAAAGATGCGTTTTGGTAAACCAAGTTGAATAAAAGCTAAACCCATTCCGGCACGTAAATCATATTTATTTCTCGTTTCTTCAATTTGGCTAATCTTTAAAAACACTTTTATATCTTCAATTAATTTAAGATCATCTTTAGTTAACGGAAAAACAACGGGTTTACTAATAACTCGTAATTTTTTATTTTTCTCATCAAGAATATTTAACTTAGGTACTTTCATAATTCCTCCGTTACTACTATTTTAACAAAAAAAAGCGATTTTGTATATACTTGCTAATTGACATTAACTGACGTTAATTGACGCACAATATTTTTGGTTTAAATAATCTTGTGCTATGATTAAAATAAGGTGGAACAATGAAAAAAGCATTTCGAAAAATGGATATTTGGCTACTAATAATAATGCTCGTTTTTTCGGGGTTTGGTTTATTGATGATTTTTTCGGCTTCAAATGTTACCGCGGTATTGAGAAATAATACAACCCCAACTCATTATTTTACTAAGCAATTAATTACTGTTGTTGGGGCTTATCTGATTGGCTTTATTATTATTTTAAGAATTCCTACCAATTTATATAAGTATCTAACTAGTATAGCTGTTATTTTAACAATATCAGCTTTAGTTTTGGTCTTTTACTTTGGGATTATGAGTAATGGGGCGCAAAGTTGGTATGACTTTGGTAGTTTTAATTTACAACCAGCCGAATTTGCCAAATCAGTCTTAATTGTCTATTTTGGAGTTTATTATTATAAACTTAGTCAAATGAAAAACCCCCAATTTAAGAATTGTTTATTACCAATTGCAATAACTGGTATTATGGTTTTCTTAGTATGGCGTCAGCCAGACTTTGGTGGTTCAATAATACTTATCATTATTGCCACTTTAATCTTCTTAGCGGTTCCCATTCCCGATAAAATCAAAAACCAATTTAAAAAATTGGCATTATTATCAGTTTTTGTCATTATGGGTATTGTGCTATTATATGGGGCAAAGGTATTAAATCAAAATCAATTAGGTAGATTTAACTTTATGAAGCCTTGTTCTCGTTTTCAAGAGAGTAGTGGTTATCAAGTATGCAATGGTTATATTGCTATTAATAATGGTGGAGTATTTGGTTTAGGTTTAGGCGAATCAACGCAAAAATATTTATACTTGCCAGAGGCCCATACCGATTTTATTTTCCCGATTATTATTGAAGAATTAGGCTATATTACAGGGATTATGGTTATTATTGGTTATGGCTTTTTCTTATGCCGAATTTTAATTATTGCTAAAAATACGAGTAATATTCAAAATTCGGTTATTACTTATGGTTGTTTCATATTAATGACTTGTCATATTTTTATTAATTTATTAGGGGTTTTAGGTTTAATGCCCCTTACGGGAGTGCCCTTACCCTTTTTAAGCTATGGCGGTAGTTTTGGGGCAAATACGCTTGGCTTACTATTTATTGTTTTAAGAATTAGCATAGAAAATAAAACTGATCAAACTAAAGCGGAAATTAAGAAAATTTAAAAGAAGAATTCATTTTACTCATAATATATTAATGAGGTGATAAAATGAATTTTTTTATGAAATATAAGTATTATGGGCTTGTTTTATTAGTGCTTGTTA
>DAOOOU010000023.1:0-6475 GCA_035387905.1 Bacilli bacterium
CTTTAGTTTATTATCTTGATAATCAACCGCTAGCTATTTACGGCTTTCCTAGTGCGATTAAAAATAAGGTAAAATATGACATTCTAAAAGAAAAAAATCCTTATTATAAAATTGTATTAATGCACGAACCAGATCCAATTGATAAATTAGCTAATTATAATGTTGACCTAGTCTTAACTGGTCATTCCCATAATGGTCAGATTAGATTGCCTTTTATTGGCGCCACTTACACGCCGCCATTAGCAAGAAACTATTATAAAGAGCATTATGTCGTTAATGGTGCCCAGTTATATATTTCAAGTGGTTTAGGTACAAGTTTAGCTAAATTACGTTTTTTAAATAAACCCTCTTTTAATTTATATCGGCTAAACGTTACAAAATAATTGTTATTTATCTTTTAACTAATCTATAGTATAATGAAATGCAGGTGAGAAAATGAGTCATTTAATCCAATATTTAATAATCATTCCCGTCTTAATTATTATCTCCTTAGTTGTCTTAAAACTTAATCGTAAAAACTTTAGCACTGATATTAATAAACTAATTAAATATCTTGGTGGTAAAGACAATATTATTAATGCTAGTTGTAGTATGTCCCGGCTTAAGGTCATCTTAAAAGATGTCAGCTTAGCTGATAAAGAAGGTATTCAAAAGTTAGGTGCTAAAGGGGTAGTTGAGATTGATAATCAGTTAAAAATTATCTTTAGTAAAAATGCTAAGCAATTAAAAAAATATATCAGCGAAATGCTTTGATATATTTTTTTTATTATTAATTATATTTTTTACCGGTCAAAGATATTTTTTATTTTCTGACCAATACTTCTAAACATTGAACCAATCATACTGAAGTTAAAGTAGATCTTATAACCTAATAATCTTAGAACAATATATACTACTAATAAGATAATTAGAATCACCAGGATGACGATTAAAGCCTTATTGGAGCCTTTCTCAACCCCTGTAATATTTATGTAGTATTTAGCCATTGAACCATCTTCAGCGGTACTAGTGACCGTTATTTTGCTACCTAATCTTAGATTCTTGTTACCTTCAATAGTAACGACGCTTTTGGCATCTTCTGGTGTTACTTCAATTTTTAAAGAAGTATCACCTTTTTTTAATTTAAGGTCATATTCCGTTTCATTTTGTTCGTATTTGAATTCGTAACCAGTTATTTTAATATTTTTTATTTCTGGATTTTTGGAAGGATCTAAACCTTCTTCCTTACGGTTAATATGAATCGTATATTTACGAACATAATTACTTGGAGTAGTAACTATAATTTCGACAGTATTTTCTCCTACCTCAAGTTTATCCGGATTATTGACTACCACATTATCAGTTTCACTCTTTTTATGAGCTTCAATAATCGCACTCGTTGTTTCAAAAGGAACAACATAATTGTATTCGTAAGTATTTTCAGCAAAGTCAGGAATTGGTGTTTTATTTACATCTACCCCGGTTAATAAAGCATCAGTGGTATTATAGTCAGGGGCATCACCTTTTTTGATTATCAAATCATAAGTAAAGGTATTACCCATGGCACTTACTATTTTTATATAGGCTAAGGTTGTACTTTCCGTTAGCATTATCTGACGAGGACCATAATTATCCATGAATTTTGAACTCTCATCAGTACGCGTCGCATTTATTGTAACATCGGTAGCATCTTTAGCAACATATATTTCATATTTCGTAATCACTGGATCAAAGGCCGGAACTAGTTTACCATTAGTAGCTGATAAACTACTTAAGGTCATAACGTTGCTTCGATCTTCTGGTCTAAAAACATCAATTGTATATGTTGTAATATTACCATTGGTTCCTTGAACTTTAACATAAACATTATTTGAACCATAACTTAAAGGTATCGTTCTCGGTCCATAACCGGTAACAAAGGTTCCGCCCGAACTAGCTGTTGCACTAATCGTCAGGGTTGGGCTAGTTACTTGTGCACTATAAGTATATGTTTTAGCAGAAAATTTAGGGCTTAGTGTTCCCTCGTTTAATACTAATGACGAAAGGGATGCTGAAGTAGCACCTTTTAGGGCACAATTGAAACGATATACTTGACTGCAAAGCCGTTTTTGTAAACCATAACTATTGCTTGTAAAAGTTGAGTCCTTACAGGTATCAGTAATTAAGGTTGGGGTTGTAGTTCTTTCATAATCGGGATAACAAGGTGTATTATTTTGACGATTTAATTCATCAGCAGTACTATACTCGACCTTTTTTGTACTATAATTATAGGTCCCACATTTATAAACTTCAACAACGGTCTTATCTGGACTATACTTAGCCATAACATCACAAGATTTATAGCCAAATGAAGTTAAATCTCTCGTATCAGTAGCGCCACTTGAATCAGTTAAAGTAATTTGAGCAGCATCACCCGCTAATAAATATTTTGGGGCGTTAGGAATTGACATATAAATCATTTCTGGTGAACCGCTTTTAGCAAAAATAGGATTATTGTATTGTTCTAAGAAATAATATATCTTATTCCCACTTTCATCAGTTCGCCAACCAGCAGCGGTTTTTATTAAAACATTAACGCTCGTATAATTATTATTGGTAAAGTAAATTATATCATTGTTGAAGTTGAAGGTTGCTCCTCCAGTATTTAAATTATATTTAGCTCGTTCTTCTTCAACCAGTGATAAAGCTTTAGCATTTATGATATTTATTAAAAAAGTAAAACAAACTAAAACAAATAATTTTATTAATAAGGTTTGCTTTTTATTTATTTTCAACATATTAGTGTACTCCTATCCTTATAAATATAATATCACTCCTACTATTTTAAAGCAATAAAAAATAGATACTGGAGAATCTATTTTTTAATTCCCAAATTACTTGGCTTTTTTCTCTAATCTTTCAGTAATTTCTTTTAGAACTTCAACGGTTTTAGCTCTTACTTCTTCAGCTGTTTGTTGAACAAGCGGAGTACCTTTTTTAACTGCCATTTTAGCTAATTCATTTGCTTTATCTTGAATTATTTTAGCTTTAGCTTTAACAACCTTAAGGGCTTTCTCTTTATCTAAATCAGCTAAATCATTTTTGATTTCAACGATTTTAGCCTCAACACCATCTCTTACTTCTTCAAAATCAAGTTCCTTTGCCTGTGCAATTAATTCATCCATCTTAATTTTTAATTGCTTTCTTGTCTCTGAACCTTTACGTGGAGCAAATAAAACTCCTAATGTTGCTCCCAAAGCAGTACCAATTATTAATTTCCCAAATCCTCTTTTTTTCATATTTTCCTCCTTAATCATTTTCCTTATCAACTTTTTTTTTCTTTTTAACTAATTTTCCAAAGCCGCGACTAATCAAATCAACAATCCGATCTGTTAGGGCTACAATCTTGTCTGTCGTAAAATCAATGACACTAAAAAAACCATTTAATGTTTTTACTTTATCGTTAACATCATCAACAACTTTTTCTACTTTATTAATCGTGATAATTGATTTTATACCTAAAATAATTCCCACAATTAAGATAATTATTAATAAAAAGTAGATTATGATTTGTAGGGTTTCAGCCATTATTTTGAACCGTCCTTTCTATCTTCATACATTGAATCAATTAATTCAAAGAGATCGTTTTCAAAAGTATCATCTTCTAACTTATTCTTCTTTTCTTTTGTTTTATCTAACGATTTTTCAATTTCATCTAGGATTTCTAAAGCGCTTGTTTGTTCTAATCGATTTTGAATATTATTGCTTGCTGGTTCTTCTTCGGTTACCTCATAGTCATAATCATCAGTTTCAATTGCCTCTTCGATTGATAAATCATCATCGGTTTCATCTGCTTCAACTTCATTTACTTCAGAAATTATTTCTTTTTCTGCTTCAATATTATCTAATAATAGTTCATCTATCGTTTTCCCTTGAGGTGCTTCTTCGTCATAATTATCAGTTGGTATTTCTTCAATTGTACTTTCAATATCGTCAGCTAAACTACCAAAGGCTTTATTACGAATTGTATCAACGTTTAATTGATCACTTGTTTTATGACTGTCTTTTTTAAATTTAGGTAAGAAATCTTCCTTAACATAGTTTTTATCAAGAATGCCATAAACCGGTGAAATAATTGGTGATACTTTAAAGTGCTTCTTAGGAACGGGTTCTTCATTAATTTCGTACTTTTTATATTCAAGTTTTTTAGTACCATCTTTTTTAGTTTCTAACTTAATTGAACTAGTTGTCCGAGTAGTAACAATTTTATTGTTTTCAAATTCATCGTCATCAAAAGGCACAAAAGGCGAGTTTTCGTTTTTTACTTCTTTTTCAAAAACCGGCAACTCTTTAGTATCTCTTACTTTACGCTCTTTTTCTTCTTTTTCATCATCATCGTCATCATCGTCATCATCATCTTTTTTGAAACGATGCATAAAGGTCTTAGTCTCTTCTTGGGGTTCATCATCACCCAAATCATCAAATTTAATTTCGCGTTCTTTCGTATGTTCTGCTATTTCATTATCTTCATCATCATCAAAAAAGATATTTTTAATTTTATTAATTAGGCCCATAATTCGTCTCCTTTATTCGATTAAATCAGAGTCGTGTTGCTTTTCTTCGTAATTGTCATGATCTGAATAATATAAGTAGATACTATCACCAGCATTAGTTTTAAAGATATTATATTCTACTTCATTAAATAAACTAATTTCATCACTCATTTTTTTAGCGATGATCTGGTTATTAAACTTAATTGAACTTAAAATGTTGATGGCATTAGTAATTGCTCTTTTAAGTTCACCCTTATCCACTATCACTTCTATTTTAGCATAATTATACATGATTTCAATAAGATATTTATTTTGGGCAGTTTGGTTTACTTCCAAATAACCAAAGCGATCTTCATAATTAATCTCTTGTGAATAGTAAGCCTTTTTCTTTACTTGATAATCATTAACAACATGATTATAGTAACTAACGGCATCAACATACAAAAAATAATTATTTGTATTATCAGTAATTATTTCATTAAAATCACGGTATTCTTTAATAATTAAACCTTTGGGCAAATAGTATTTGTAACCACTGCGATACTGATCATAAAGAATCAGTTTACTACTGACGGCATTAGCAATTATGCGGTCATATTTAGCTTGGGTGATATTGGTACAACCACTTGTCAGTAACAAAGCAACAATTAATAACCATATTTTTTTCATATCCTGACTCCTAACATAATAATTATAACATTATCTAACTAATCAAGCATTATTTTTTTGTGGCATTAAAGTAGTAAATGTTCTTACCTTCAGTAATAAATTTGGTTTCATATTCAGTTAATACATTTTCTCTTTGACCATCATTCATATTAAAGGTTAAATCATTAAACACATAGCCTTGCTGACTTAATTCTAAAATACTATAGCAGAAAAGATCAGCATTATCAGTTTTCATAATAATGTTTGGTTTAGATGAAGCGATGTTATCATAAATATTTAAAAATAGTTTATTAGTTAATCTTTTTTTGACTTGTCTTGCTTTAGGCCAGGGGTCAGAAAAATTTAAATAAATGGTGACTATTTCTTTATTGAATATTTGCTCTAGTAGGGCTGCATCTTCATTAATAATTCGTAAGTTTGGTAATTGATATTGATTAATTTTTTTGATCGCCCGAGCCATGACGTTACTATATTTTTCTATCCCAATAAAATTTATTTGCTGATATTTTTGGGCCATGGCAATAATAAACTGGCCTTTACCCATCCCTATCTCAAGATGAATTGGCTGATTATTATTAAACAGTTGCTGGTATTTACCTCGATAATTCTTTGGTTCTTTAATTAGATAAGGGCAGTTTGTTAATAGTTCTTGAGCGTTCTTTATATTACGTAATCTCATTTAAACCGCCTTATTATTTTTGGGATATTTACCAAACGTTACTTTGCGTAAAATATTATTAATTAAATGCTCACCTAATATTTTATTAATTAAACCTAATTTATGAGCAAAGACAAGATAACATAAAGCCCCTACACTAGCATTAATTAAGATATATAATAAACAAGAAGCTTTACTCATTACTTCATAAGGGACAAAGAATTTAATAAGCATAACACTAACAATCATAGCCATTGTTGGAAAGATCATTTTAGATACCGTCTGCCATGTTTTATGATAATTAATCTGATATTCTTTTTTTAAAGATAATAAAGCATAACAAGCTGATACGGCATAGCCGACAGCCGTAGCAATAATTGCACCGTAAAAAGCCGGTATTCCTAATTTATCAAAAAACAGCATTAAAGGAATATCAAGTAAGGCGTTTAAAGCAAAGCCAATAATAGTTGTTTGATATACCAATTTAAACTTGTTAATTCCTTGTAAAGTTGACATCACGATTAGATAAATATTAAAAGTAATTGTCGTCAAGACACTAATAGCTAAGATATTGGGCCCATAGATACTTTTCATGCCATAAAAGATACTCCAAATTGGCTGACTTAATAAAGCAATA
>DAOOOU010000024.1:0-5353 GCA_035387905.1 Bacilli bacterium
AAGCGATTTATCGCTTTTCTTTTTTTTACGGAGTAAAAGATGAACTACATTAAAGGTAAACTAAAATCGCTAATATTTACTGGGGCTAATGGTTACCATGTTGGCCTTTTTCGAGTGAAAGCAACAAACGATGAAGAATTAACTGATTTTTTAAATAAAACAATCACCTTTACTGGTTATTTTGGTGATTTAAATCAAGAAGATTCTTACTTTTTTTATGGTCGTTTTGTACATAATGAGAAATATGGTTATCAATATCAAGTAACAAGTTATGAACGAGTAGCTATTAAAGGTGAAGAAGCAATCATTGAATTTTTAAGTAGTTCGCTGATTAAAGGCTGTGGGGAGAAAACAGCAGCTAAAATTGTTGAATTATGGCATGAAGCCGCCCTTGATAAAATTAAAGAAAATTATCAAAATTTATTACTAATAAGTAATATGAGTGAGGTAAAAGCTTTAAAAATCTATCAAGCAGTACTTAAATATGAGAATACTGACCAAAATATTAGCCAGTTAAAAGTTTTGGGGTTTACGATGAGTGAAGCCTTAAATATTATTAATCAATTTGGGACTGAAATTGATGAAATAATTAAGCAAAATATTTATTTATTGACAAAAATTATTGATTTTAACAAAATTGATCGCATCTTTTTAGCCAATAATCAAGCTACTAGTCCCTTGCGACTTGCAGCTTGCTTAATTGAAGGTTTAAGAAGAGCCGGTAATGCTACGGGAAATACTTACTTTTTAATTGAGCAAATTATTAAACATTTAAAAGCCGAGTTCAACTTAGCTTTAACTTTAGAGCAAGTTACCGAAACTATAAATAATTTAATAAGTAAGCAAGAAATAGTCATGCGTGGTGAAAAAATATATTTAGCGGAAATTGATAAATATGAATCAACAATTGCCCATCAATTAAATAAAATAAATTCCCTTAAAGATCAAAGAATTAAAAATTTTACCCAAAATATTAGAACCTTTGAAGATCATCATCAAATCATTTATAACCAAGATCAGAAGCAAGCAATAAAAGCAGCGCTCGAAAAGCGGATTACGATTATTACTGGTGGTCCGGGAACGGGTAAAACAACAATTATTAAAGCAATCGTGAATCTATATATTGATGCCTATCAATTAAATGGTGCGGGCATTATTAATGAAATTGCATTATTATCACCAACGGGCCGTGCTAGTAAAAAGTTAATGGAAGCAACTAATCTGCCGGCAATGACAATCCATCGTTATTTAAAATGGAATAAAGAAACAAATGAATTTCAGGTTAACGAGTTTAATAAAAACCCTCAACGGTTAATCATCGTTGATGAAGTTAGTATGATTGATACCTATTTATTTTATGCTTTATTACAAGGCTTAAATTATGATCTTAAATTAGTGTTAGTGGGTGATGTTAATCAGTTGCCAAGTGTTGGTCCGGGTTTAGTTTTAGCCGACTTAATTGCTACTGATAAATATCAGTTTTGTCCCTTAACGCAAATCTATCGGCAAAGTGCTAATTCTTATATTCCTTTGCTCGCAAAAGAAATTAGAGAACAAAACTTAAGTCCTGATTTTCAAACTCAAAAAGATGACTATAATTTTTTACTAGTTAAAAACGATAATATAAGAACTCAATTAAAAAACATTTGCCAAATAAGTGTTAAAAAAGGTTTAACTGAAAAAGATCTTCAAGTTTTAGCACCAATGTATAAAGGCCAAAACGGAATTGATAATTTAAATGTTATTCTCCAAACAATTTTTAATCCTGCTCAAACCACAAAAAAAGAAATTATGATTGGGGAAGTATGTTACCGGGTAGGTGATAAAGTACTACAGTTAGTCAATGATTTAGATAATAATGTATTTAATGGTGATATTGGTTATATTTGCAATATTTCTACCAAGAATAGCACGCAAAAAAAAGATTTAATTACTATTGATTTTGAGGGAAATAAAATTGTCTATGAACGAGAAGATATGAATCAAATTAAGCATGCTTATGTTATCTCGATTCATAAAAGTCAAGGTAGTGAATTTGCCCATGTTATAATTCCCCTTTGTTTAGCATATAATAAAATGCTTTATAACAAATTAATTTACACAGCAGTTAGTCGTGCCAAAAAAAGTTTAGTAATTATTGGCGAAGTTCAAGCCTTAATAAACGCCATTAATAACAATTTTAGTAATGAACGCCAAACAACTTTAAAAGATCGCATAAATAATGATTAGACTTTTTAATTAGATGAGAATATGCTATGATAAAAATATAAAGGTGGTAGTATGAAAGATAAGGAAGTTAAAAATATTATTAGAAAAGCCGACCGCTTATTAAACATCTTATATGTTGTTATTATTTGTGGCATCGTCTTAGGGATTACAATTTTAGTTAAAGAGTGGGGCATCCTAACCTTTATTAAAAGTATCTTAAAAGTAATGGCCCCATTATTTATCGGTTTTGTCTTTGCTTGGTTATTAGACCCGCTAGTTTGTTATTTACAAAAAATCGGAATTAAAAAAAGAGGCATTGCGGCATTAATCGTCTTTTTTGCTTTCTTCTCTTTACTATTTCTCTTTTTTAGTTTCTTAATTCCGACTTTATATGATCAGCTAAATGATTTAATATCTGCTTTTCCTAATATCTTAAAAGGTTTACAAGACTTAATTCAAGATGGTTTTCGCAGCATGCGGGGTTTAGATATTATTAACATTAAAGATGTCCAAAATAGTATGTTTGCCCAAATTGAGAAATGGCTGGTTGCTTTTACAACTAGTCTGCCTAATATCTTATTGAAATCAATTGGTGGCTTATTTACTAAATTAGGCACGATTATTATCGGCTTAATGGTTGGGTTATACATGTTAATTGATTTTGATTCCATTGTCGCCCATGCTTATAAATTATTACCCAAGAGAATAAAAAAAGAAGCGTTAAATTTAATTAACAAAGTAGTAATTGAATTACGTAAATATGTTAAGGGAGTTTTCTTTCAAGCGACTTTAATATTGATCACTTGTAGTATTGGTTTTGCCATTATTGGGTTAAAAGCACCATTATTATTTGGGGTCTTATGTGGCGTTACGGATTTAATTCCCTATATTGGGCCGTATATTGGCGGTGCGGCAGCAGCTGTAGTTGGTTTTAGTCAAAGCCCAATAACCGGCATTCTAACATTACTGATTGTCTTTATTGTTCAAAGCTTAGAAAGTATGGTTTTACAACCTTTATTAATGAGTAAAACCATGCGTTTACATCCGGTAACTATTATTTTAGCTTTGTTAATATTTGGTCATTTCTTTGGCGTAATTGGAATGATTTTAGCTACTCCAATTTTAGCCTTAATTAAAATAATTTATGAGTTTTTAGCTGATAAATATAATTGGTTTAGTAAAGATTATTAAACTCAAAAGTAGTTAAATATATTTAAGGAGAATAGCAAATGAAAGGTATAAGTTATCAAGAATTAAAAACAAAATACTTTAATTTTTTCATCAATAAAGGTCATGTTTTAATTCCTAATTCTAGTTTAATTCCCGAAAATGATCCCACAATTCTTTTTACTACCGCCGGGATGCATCCTTTAGTACCTTTTTTATTAGGAGAACAACATCCCTCAGGAAAAAGATTAGTTAATGTCCAAAAGTGTATTCGCACCGGGGATATTGAAGAAGTAGGTGATAATCGTCACTTAACCTTTTTTGAAATGCTTGGTAATTGGAGTCTAGGTGATTACTTTAAAGAAGAAGCAATTGCCTATAGTTATGAATTTTTAACTAGTCCTGATTACTTAGGTATTGACCCTCAACGGTTATTTTTTACTTGCTTTGCAGGAAGTGAGCAAGCACCAAAGGATGAAACTACTTACCAAGCTTGGCAAAAACTAGGGGTTGCGCCCGATCATCTATTTTATTGTCCGCAAAAAGATAATTTTTGGATTTTAGGCAGTGGTATTGGTCCTTGTGGTCCAGATACTGAAATCTATTATGATACTTTAAAACCAGCTTGCGGAGTTAATTGTGGTCCAACTTGTGATTGTGGTAAATATCTTGAAATTTGGAATAATGTTTTTTTAGAATATAATGCTGATGAAGCTGGTAATTTAACCCTCTTAAAACAACAAAATGTTGATACTGGAATGGGTTTAGAAAGAACCTTGGCAGTTATTAATGGCTTAGCTAGTGTTTATGATACGGAACTTTTTGTTAATTTAAAAAATAAATTAACCACTTTAAGTAATTTACCTTACTTAGGTAATGAAAATAGTTATCAGATTGTTATGGATCATTTGCGAGCTGCAACCTTTATTTTAGGTGATAACCAAGGGGTTACCCCAGCAAATGTTGGTCAGGGTTATGTACTAAGGCGTTTAATTCGCCGGGCAATAAGGCACTTACGCAAATTAAATATCGCGGGTAATGCTTTAGTTACTTTGGCTGAAGTAGTAATTACTGATTATCAGAATGATTACCCAGAATTATCAAAAAACAAAGCCTTTATTATTAATGAATTAGCTAAAGAAGAATTAAAGTTTAGTAAAACCATTGCTGAGGGGGAACGTTTATTTTATAAAACGATTCGTCATTTAGATAACCAGATAATTAGTGGTGAGGTAGCTTTTAAATTATTTGATACCTTTGGTTTTCCCCTAGAATATACTATTGAATTAGCAGGGGAGAATCGATTAACGGTTGATACTGAAGGTTTCAATAATAAATTTAAAGAACATCAAGCTAAAAGTCGTACGATAGATGCTGGTACTTTTAAAGGCGGTTTAGCTGATAACAGCTATGAAACTACTAAATACCATACTTTAGCCCATATTATGTTAGCTTGTTTGCAAGAAATGTTTGGGGCCGATGTCATGCAAAAAGGCTGTAATATTACTAGCGAAAGAATTAGGTTTGATTTTAATTTGGAACGTAAATTAACTCCTGAAGAAATAATCATTTTAACGGCTAAAGTTAATGCTGTTATTGCCCAAAAGATTCCGGTAAGAATGGAACAAATGAGTTATGAAAATGCTAAAGCGGCAAAAGCTCATGGGACTTTTGCAGATAAATATGGTACAGTTGTTAAAGTATATACGATTGGCAATATTTCTAAAGAAATATGTGGTGGTCCTCATGTTGAAAATACTGGGGAACTAGGAACTTTTAAAATTATTAAAGAAGAAAGTAGTAGTGCTGGTGTCAGAAGAATTAAAGCCATACTTGAAGCTTAGATAAGTTGACATTTAGCGGTGATAACTATATACTTTTAAGATAGGTGGTAAGAACAATGAATAAAAATAAAATGTTTATCGGTAGTTTATTATTAGTCGTAATTTTAATTGGCTGTCTTTCTTATTCCATTTGG
>DAOOOU010000024.1:5363-6474 GCA_035387905.1 Bacilli bacterium
TTTTCCACTGGTTGTTTTGATATTGCTTTTACGGAAGATACCACCCAAATTGAAATTACTGATGCTTACCCTTTATCAACTAAAGAAGGAATGAAACAAACACCATTCACTTTTACTTTAACTAATAAATGTACAACGACAGCTGAGTACCAAGTTAATTTAGAAGTTTTAGCTACTACCACAATTGATCAACAATATGTAGTGGCGGCTTTAAACAATACTCAAAACAAATTAACTACTTATCCTGTAGCAAACTCAACAATTGCTGAATCCACAGCTTATCAATTAACAACTGGTTCACTTAAAGGCTGTTCTGCTGAGAATAAAAGTGATGGTGGGACAATAAAATATAATTTACGACTTTGGGTAGCAACTGATGCGACAAACTTCGAAATGAATAAATATTTTGCCGCTAAGGTAGTCGTTACGGCCGTATCAACTAACGAATCATAAAGGAATACTATTAACGCCCTAATATATATAATTAGGGTGATTTTTTTTGAAAAAAATATTTATAATTATTATTTTTCTTATTGGTTGTTATCAAGTAAAAGCCGTTTCTTTTAGTGAAGGATCTTATCTTAGTAATACATATATTAAAAAAGAGCAGGGTACTTTGACTCATTATTTGCAACTAAGATGGCTTTATGATCAAGATAATAAATTTATTTACTGTTTAAATCCGTTTATCTTAATTGATTTAACCGGGACGGGATACGAAGCATATACGACCAATTATGCAGATTATACAAAGCTAACTGAAAGTCAATGGCAAAGGGTCATGCTACTGGCTTATTATGGCTATGGTTATCTTAATCATAGTGATGCCAAATGGTATAGTGTTACCCAACTGCTGATTTGGCGAACAGTTGAACCTAATGCTGATATTTATTTTACCAATAGTCCTAATGGGGAACGAATAACTAAATATGAAGCAGAAATTAGCCAAATGGAAAGTTTATTAACTAGTCATCAAATTAAACCTTCGTTTAGTGAGCAGTTAATAAATGTCAATTTAAATCAAACGCTAAATCTTAATGATAATAATCAAGTATTAAATCAATATCAATTATTAGCTAACCCTAATGTTGCTGTGACAAAGAGTGATAAT
>DAOOOU010000025.1:0-6278 GCA_035387905.1 Bacilli bacterium
TTTCGGGAATAGCGATTGATTATCTAAAACCAGCAACCCTAGTTAATGTCTACCAACAATTAAAGACAAAATATGATCAACAACAAATTGTGATTATGCTGGAAGATAAAGGCGCCTTATATTACTATAATAATCAAATTAAAGTAAGTCCAGCATTAAAAGTACCAGTGGTTGATCCCACTGGTGCAAGTGATATCTTTGCGGGAGCTTTTACCTATGGCATAGCAAATGAATGGGATGTGGAAAAAGCAATTAAATATGCCAATATTGCGGCTGGTTTATCTTTAAAAACAATTGGGACGAGACTTTCGATTCCCAAATTAGAAGAAGTTCAAAAAATATATGAACAAAACTTTTAAAGATCCCTTTTTATATCAGGTACCAACGATTGACGTTCATGGTGAGACTGCTACTAGTGTTGTCTTTATTATCAATGACTTTATTAATGATAATTATAAATTAGAGCAATCCAAGGTTTTAATTATTCATGGTAAAGGGACAGGGATTCTTAAGAGTGCCATTCATCAAGTTTTAAAAACGAATCAGCAAGTAGCAAAGTACGCTATCTATAACTTAAATGAAGGGTGTACACTAGTTGAATTAAATAAAGTTTGTAAGTAATTACAAACTTTTATTATTATAGTATAATAATAATTAAGGAATGATATAAATGAAGGTTAATAGCAATTTAGATATTTGGTCCATTCAAAATAAAGCTGAAGAAATTCTCTATGCTTTAGATAGTATTGAGAATAAAGGAAAGATTGTTTTATTTACTAATTTAGAGTCGAGTTTTGAATTAGGTGGCATAGAAGTTAATAAACGCTTTGATAATTTACTGTGGGTGAAGCAACAAATACCTGAAGAAACAAGAATTGAACAAAATGGTCGCTTAATTAAATTTATGCAAGGTGCCAAATTTAGTCAAGATACAACGATTGGCCCATTGCTATTTAAAAAAGGGCAGGTTTTAGGTATTAATGAAATTAAAGCTATCTTGGCTTATAAAAATATAGAGTATATCGAATTTAATTCCGCACAAGAACCAACGCCCCCCTATGAATATGATCCAAATATTCCTGAAGCCTGGACGGTTAGATTTTTAGAAGTATTAGAATCAGCAATAACTGATGATAGCGTAAAACATGCCATTATATATCCTGAGTTAATAGGTAGTTTAACCCTTAAATACTATCCTAATCCCAGTACTGGATATTTAGTTGATCAATTAGATTTTCAGGGGGCAGTATTATTTGATGATAAAATTGGCTTATTAGTTTGCCATACGCCTCAGGAACTAGCTAAACGCCAAAAGGATGCTGCCCAAATTATTAGGGGTGGCTATAGTAATATTACTGGTTACCAACCCATTAATTTACAAAATGTGATCCAAATGTTAACCAATAATGGTTTTACAATAGAGTTTAGAACTGGTTTGCCAGACTTTATGCAAACTAATATTAAAACAATATAAGGAGAGTAAATATGGCTAATTTAACAATTTTTCAAAAAATCCAAAAGAAAAGTATCATAAAAAATATAACCCGAGAATCATATCAGGAAGCCCCAGAGGTTATAAAAAATGATCCGGAAGTTATTGTTGCTTTAGTTACTAAAGATATCTATGCTATTTATGACCTTGATGCAGAAGTATTAGTCAATAATCCTGAAGCAGTTATTACGATTATTATTAATAACCCAAATATGATTAGCGAGGTTGACCAAGAGTTACTAAAGAAAGTATTTAACAATCAACCTAATTATATTACGAGACTGGATTATGAAACCCAAAAAAAGTTTCTCCGAATTTGTCCTCAAGCAATTAAATATTTAGCCGATTCAAAGATCAAACAGTTTATTTATCTTGATCGAATTCACCCCCCAATAGCATATTTAAGTATTGAAGATCAAAAACGATTACTAACGGAAAAAATTAAAATATATGAGTATCTTAGTTTATATGAAAAAGAAGGAAATCCAGCGGATTTTAAGAATAGTCTAGAATTTTTTAATCCCCAAGTTGTAATCGAAATATTTAAACAAGATTATGAAGCTGAAATGAAAGTTAAAAGTAATAATGCCTATGCGAAGTATTATAGTCCGTATAGTGATTTTGATTTAGCAAAACTACCAGTATCCACTCAAGTTGCTTTAGCTAAAATCAATAACCAGTTACTAGAAAGAATGAGTTATGAGACATGCAAACTATTTGTTGGTGATAATCCTTTGTTAATGAGTGTTATCCCGAGTAAGTATCATGAACAACTAGTTATGGAAAATCCCCTTTTAATTAATGGCATACTGCAAGGTAATTTTTTTGATATTGCTAAAAAAAGTGTTGATTTTAGACCATTTATCACAGATTATTCAAGATGCAGTGTTTTATTCTATACATATGATAACTATAATAATTCCCTTAGTCTTGAAGATTTAAAAGTAGGTATAGCTTGCGGTGGTGCGGACTATTCAGATTTAATGCAAATCATGAGATTAACTGATCGCTTTAAAAATCCTGATTACTTAATAGAAATTGGTTGTTTACAACCAGCAATTTTGTGGTGTGATTCATTTAATACGATGAAGGGCATGGCCAAAGCCAGGCATATTGTTAAATTATATGAAAAAATATTAAGGCAATACCCTAATACTAGCGAGATAATTGCTTATATCAATAGAATAGATTATCTTAATAGTGAAGCTGCTATTAAAAGATTCAATAATCTCGCAAAATTATTTACTAATAATAAAATTCTCCAAAGGGTAAATGCTAACCAAATCTTAGATTATGTTCAAGAACCAACCAGGGATAAACTACTAGCTATACTTAATCTTGCCTATGGCCCAAATGCAATAGATATTCTTAATGATCGCCCAAATATTGATATTGAAGATATTCCTAATTTTTATATTTTTGATGAAAGCATCATCAAATATTTTGGCCTTGGGACAATTCATAATATGCTATCGTATTATTCAAATTTGCCAGCAATAATTGTTGATTTTGTAAAAAATCCTGAGCTGTTTACTAGTTACCAACAATTTAATAATCTGGCTAAAGAATACTTTGGTGAGACTCCCAGTGAAATAAACGCTTCAGTAAAAGCTTTTTATCGCAATAAAGAAATCTTTAATAATTTTGATTATAGTAATCTTACTGAAGCGGAAAATGATAGTTTTTTATTATATCTTAATGATACTAGTCGAACAGCCTATAATTACTGTCCAGTAAGGATTAATAATCAAGAAGATATTAAGAACTATAGTACAAAGCGTAATCAAGTTATGAGTGAGGCTTTCGCAAAAATTACTGATTATAATGAAGCAATGCAAATTCTTTGTCAAAGATTCTTTGGTATCCCATATCGAACAGAGCGGGAGAATAGTATTAATTCAATTGATATCTTCTCAATGATATATAAATATAGTCTAGACACCTTTATTACTGATCAGCGAACTACTGAGAGTGGCTTATTTGATGAAGAAGAGTTAGATTTTTTAGAATTATTATGCGTCATTACTTCGACGAGAGACCTTAGTGTTTTAAGAACCATTTATCAAAGTTTAGATAGTAAAAGTAATATCTTAAAACCAACTGATTTTATTAAGACTTCTAAAAAAGTACCACTGGTATATTCTCAAGCCTTTGTTGATACCTTAACAACTCGAGAAATAATGGCGAAAAAAATCGCTGCCGGTGAGCCAGGAATTACTAAAAGTACCAAAGATGGAGTAGATATAATCACCTTTAGTGGTGCAGATTTTAGAATATTTACTTCTGGTTTAGGAATGAATAATTCAGGACTGAGGGCATATAGTACCAGTGCTGATTTTTGGCGTAATTATGAACATGGTGTAAGTACGATAAGTGGTTGCTATATTGAGCCAAAAATGCTATTTAGTTGTGCTGATGCTTGTAGTTTAAGCTTAGGTTTTTGTTCTTTCCCTCCAGAACAAATATTAGGCATGGCTCCAGTAGATGCTAAGGTAACTCATTTTCTAAAAGTAATAGATCCTTTCTTTCTATACAACGGTTTTGAATTTGAATATCCCGAAGAATTAATAAGAAGAACTGCTGCTCAGATAAACGATACGGCAGGCGAAACAAGAGATGTTAACCATAAATATAATGAAGTTGCGATAATGCGCCGGATGATAAACCCAAACGAGATAAAAGCAAATACTAGTGGTGGTAGAGTAATGCCGGATTATATTGTGGTGATCGGTGAAGTAACCGATTTTCACATAAAAATGGCTAAAGAATATGGTAGTAATGAAATACCACTGCCAATAGTTGTTATTGATAAGGAAAAATATTTTGATCGCTCTTATCAAAGAGCTCACGAAAATATCCCTCAAGCAATAGACAGGGAACCAGGAGAATTATTAACTGAAATAAAAGAGGAGGTCAATATTCATGGAATCTAAACGGCGAATTCGTTTAAATAATACAATTCAAGCAGTTTCCGAAGCATTAAATAAACACCAAGATAAAGCAACAACTAAAAGCCAACTAATTAGGTTAGAAAAACTAATTAATAAAATAAAAAACAAATAAAATAGAGGAGAAAAAATGAAAAACTATTTAAAAATAATTATTATCTTAATCATCTTGTTTATCATTATAGTTGGTTTATTTACCAAGTGTAATAAAAAAGAAAGTGGCGAAGCCCTTGAGTTTAAAGATTCAGCGTTTGCTAAAATGCTAAAAAAAGAATTAAATAAAGAACAGATATATGCGACTGATCTAAATGAAATATCAGGTATAATGATTGCTGCAGACCGGGTACTAGGTTTATCAGGAGGAGGGCATACGGATAAAGATATTATTCTTTTTAACTTTGAGGAGTTTGAATATGAAGGAGTTCGTTATAAAGAATTTGGCACAATTAAGAGTCTTGAAGATTTAAAATATTTTCCTAAGTTAACATCACTACGAATATATTTGCAACCCAATATTGATTTCACAACAATTCCCAATAAAGCAAAAATAAATAATTTGGGGCTTAGTCAAAATAAATTAACTAATATAAAATTTTTAAAAGGATTTGATAGTTTAATCTACTTATCATTATCTTCTAATTATATTGTTGATTTATCTGGTATTGAAGCCGTAAAAGCCATTAAAAGGCTTAATCTAAATTCAAATGACGTAATTAATATTGACTTATTAAAAGACTTTAATAATTTAGAATATCTTGATTTAACTTATAATAATGTTTTAGATGTAAAACCATTAATTAATTTACCAAAACTAAGTTATTTATCTTTATATGAAAATGGGATTAGTGACATAACTCCGCTTAGTAATGTTAAAACCCTAGAAGAATTATACTTAAATAATAATAATATAACTGATATCTCTCCTTTAAAAGATTTTACTAGTTTTAAAGCCTTAAACATTAGTAATAATCCCATTAATAACTATGAAGTAATTAATCATATTCCTAATGTCATTAAATAATTATTAATAAGTATCGGAGGTAGTAAAATGAATGATAAGAATATTTGGCAAGAATTATATGCAAAAGCTAAAGGGGTAATTAATCCTCGAACCATCTCACCCTTAATTAAAGCTGGTAGTGTTGGTGCAGCAATTTTAACTGATCAAGGTAATATTTATGTCGGTGTATGTATTGATACGGCATGTACTTTAGGAATGTGTGCCGAGCGCAATGCGATTGCTAATATGATTACTAATGGCGAACAGAAAATCGTTAAACTAGTATGTGTTATGAACGATGGTAAAGTCGGTTCCCCTTGTGGTGCTTGCCGTGAATACTTAATGCAACTTGACCCTGCTAGTAAAGATATTGAAATCTTAACCGATTATAATAATTTTAAAACCATTAAACTAGCCGAGTTAATTCCGGATTGGTGGGGTTATGACTACTTCTAATACTTATGAGTTAGAGATTAATAATCGAGCGTTTAAAGCGATTCAAGCTATAACAAAAAAAGTTAAGATTAGAGTAACTAAAATCAATAATGATTTTAATTACTAAATTTTAAAAACAAATGATGTTATCATTTTTACAAATTATGATGGTGAAAAGCAGAAATGCCAGGTAATAAAAGTTAATTGGTATCAAACGATTGAAGAATTACTGACCATTGAAGGGACCAAGTATAAGTTATCTTCAACTAATGATTTTAATGAAGGCATTAAATCAATACATAGTATTCCCGGATATACCAAGGGTATGAAAAAGAACGGGATTTATGCCATTCATCTTGAGCCAGTTGCAGAAAAATAAGATTTAACTCTTAATCAGTGGGTC
>DAOOOU010000026.1:0-6277 GCA_035387905.1 Bacilli bacterium
AGTGCCGCTGCTGGTGTGTCTTCAGCAACAGCTTCTGCAATAATCTCTGGAGCTGTTGTTGGCACTGTAACATTTAGTTCAACTACAGCTTCGACTTGGGCAGAACAACGTGATAAATCATGGGCAGGAATAGAACGAGCTTTGGAAAACGGGGAAATAGATCAAGCAACATATGATAATATTAAACAGATTAAGAATATGAGTGACGAAGATTGGCAAAAAATTGAAATAGCACATAAAAATGGTGAACTTAGTGATGAAGATTATAATTCTATTAAATCAATTAGAGAAATGCCAACTGAATGGCAAACAACAGAAAATTTATTTACCGGCTTCAAAAAGGGAACAATCGAAGGTGCTAAAGCAGCGGCAATTACTATAGCAACAATGGGAATTGGTGGAAAACTTTCTTCGGTTGTTAATAGTAAACTCCCTACATTATTGGCTAAAATGCCAAAAGGTTCAAATATAGTAGTTAATAAGTTATTAGGAAATATAGTTGAAGAAACCTCAGAATCAGCTGTTGAGTATGGTTCACAACTTGCAATCGATCGTTCTTTTAGTAAAGCTTATGAAAACAATGGTGGCTTCTGGGGATTAGCTCTCGGTATGGGGGCTGGGGTTCTCTTAGATCTTGATTTGCCAAAAAATATTGTCAAATCCGGTAAAAATATTGATTTGCCAAATTCGTTAACTAAATCGGTGGCTGATGTTGATTTGCCAAATGCTCAATATTTAGCTGATGGTTCTGAAGCCGGATTATTTGATTTTGGTGATAAAAACCAAGCAAATAATTATAATAATTATGATTATCGTCAGTTAAATAATGCCTTATCAAATGATCAAATAAGAATTGTCAATGATATTAATACACTAATCGCAAATGGGCAAAGCGTTAAAATATCTTATAAAAACACTGCTGATATATCAACCGAAATGCTATCTAAAATAACTGATTTATCAAAGGTTAATTTTGAAATAGTTGATGGTTTAGGGGATGCTGTAGGAAACTTAAAAAACAAATATAAGCAAGATAAATATTATGATCGAATATCATATAACGGTAATGAAATGAATGCTATAATAAAAAGTATTGAGAGTATGCAAGCTCGCATTGACCTAAATTTACCAGTTGTTGCAAGGGCAAGACAGGTTTATGAAGTATTATCAGAGATTCCGGCAATGAGAGAATACCGCCAATTAAATTCAGAACAGATAAAAGTCCCTCAAAGCTTAAGAGGAGTTACTGATTATAATGTTGTTGGTAAGGCAGGCTTAATTTGTGCGGGTTATTCTTCGGTTTTTAAGGAATTGTGTGATCGAGTTGGCATTAAAGCCGATTACATAAGAGGAAAAGCTACTTTTGATCCACTTAGACAAGCTCCTGGCCCTCATGCCTGGAATGTTGTTATTACTGATAACGGAGTCATCCCAGTTGATGTGACTTGGAAAGCTTCTGGTAATGGTGAAGATTGGTTTGGACCAAGCGAAAAATTTGCTCGAAGCCATGTTGCTGATGAATTTGAGGAAGCATATCATGACTTTAATCAACCAATACAATTTGTTGATGAGATTCCAATTCAAAGTTTACCAAGTGGAAATACCATAAATAATATTAACGACATCCTTAAATTTCATGAACAAAAGTATCCGGGAACAGGAATTGCCTCATTAAGAAATATTGTTGAAACAAAAAACTATAATGTAATAACAAGTAATGGTGGAGCAAGAACACTGATTCAAAATATCCCAATTGCTGATGTTCAAAAATATCTTGATTTACATGATAGTATTCAAAATGCTATTCGTGCTCATGATGCAAAATACGGGTATGGCAAAGGCTGGGATGCAATTAAGGCAGTAGTTGACGAAAACGGGAATTATAATCGCATTACTTCAGCAAATGGCGCAAGAGCTTCACTACAACAATTTTCGCTATCAGATATAAAGCAATATATTTATGGAGGATAAAATGATAATAAATAACGAAAGTTTAAAAAAATTTTTAATTGTTATTCTTAATAAAAAAGCCGAGAATATTACTGAGGAAGATCTCAGTAAAATTAAAATGGTGCGGATTTCAAATACTCCTAATCAAAACGAAAAAAGCAATACCTTTTCTGATTTAAAGAACTTTGGTAATTTAGAAAAGTTAGTTGTTGCTAATACTGTAATAAAGGCTGCTGACATTTCGATTTTGATGAGTTTACCTTCGTTGGAATCTCTAGAATTTGAACATTGTGCTTTTGAATCAGCAGGGTTTCTTTCTTCCTTAAAAGAAATAAAAATCTTAATATTGAACAATTGCATAGTGGCTGATTATTCATTTATTGAAAAACTTAGTAACTTAACTGAATTACAAATATTAAATCCATGTGATGAAACTGAATTTGATATTGCACTTATCAACAATCATAATTTATTAAAAAAGCTTTATTTAGAATACTGTATATTAAAGAACATAGAATTATTAAAACTGTCTGAATTAGAAGAATTGTCAGTTCTTAATACTGAAATCAACAACTTTAATTTTATTGCCTCTTGTCCAAATATTAAATTAATGTATATTTCAGAGAGATATGAGGAATTACCAATTATTAAAGAAAATAAAGCAAAAATCGTTTTCAAAACAAATTTTATTGAAAACTTCACTGAAGAAGATGAATTATCAAATTCAATATGATAAAATAATATAATAGAGAGGAAAATAATAATGAATGAAGTAGGAGATAAGTTTTTACCTGTAGGAACAGTCGTAATGTTAAAGGAAGGAACAAAAAGAGTAATGATAACCGGTTTTTGTTCTGCTGCCCAAGAAGATCCAAATAAGGTTTGGGATTATACTGGGTGTCCTTATCCTGAGGGCTATATTTCATCAGATCAAACATGTTTATTTGATCATACTCAAATAAGTAAGGTTTATTTTGTCGGTTTTAAAGAAGATGATGAAGAAAAGAAATTTAAAGAAACTTTAAATAAACTACTTGAAACTTTAGCGAAAAATAAAGCTCCTGAAACTACCGAAACTTTAACCTAAGAAAATGTTTGCTTATTAGTATATGTTTGTTTGGCTTCCTTATAAAATAATGATTAATATTTATTAAGGAAAAATTAATAGTAAATCAAAGGAGAAAAAATATGACAGAACAAGAATTAGAAGCAAAAATTGATAGCCTAAATAGTGATAAAAGAAAATTAGAAAATAAAAAAGCTGACTATGAAACCATGAATCGTAAACTAAATAGTGCCATTACAAGCTTAACTGAAGCGGCAAATAAAGCAGCTTCGGCTTCTACTGCTTTAAATCAGAATTATGTAAGTGATGGAGTATCAGTCAATCATCAAAAAATGGCTAATGTAAGTACTAGGATTAATGCCCAAATTGATTTATTAAAACAAACTATCGAAAAAAGTAATAGCCAAATAAGTAGTATTAATAATAAAATTAGAAATATAAATAACGATTTAGAAAGATATCGTCAAGAGTTGAATCAAGTTAGAAGAACAACCCAATAAATAAACTTAAAATAATTAACTGTTTTAAGTTTTTTAATTATAATTATGTTATAATTATTTTATAGTAGATAGTAAATAATTATTTACTAAATATGCTAATTAAACCAAGAAAGGGTGATTTTATGGGTTTTATTAAAGCATTTACCGGAGCATTAGGGGGAACTTTTGCTGATCAATGGAAGGATTATTTAGTTCCTAGATCAGATGTTACCGCAACAGCAGCAATTTTTGCGGCAGTTCCTCAAGGAACTAATAATGATCGTGGAGAAAATACTAAAGGTTCCGAAAACATTATTACTAATGGCAGCAAGATTGTTGTTCCTGAAGGATTAGGGTTAGTTACTATCCAAGATGGAGCAATTACCGGCTTTGTTGCCGAACCGGGAGGATTTACTTATTCTTCTGACGATGTGAATTCAAAATCAATATTTACGGGTGGTGGCTTATTATCAGCCACAATTGGTCAATCCTGGGAAAGATTTAAATTTGGTGGTCAACCAGGAGCCCAGCAACTTGCTTTTTATGTTAATTTAAAAGAAATACCAAATAATCGTTTTGGGACCCAAGCTGAAATCTATTGGGATGATGCTTATTTAGGAGCACAAGTTGGGGCAGTAACCAGAGGAACTTATACTTTAAAAATTACTGATCCAATTCTCTTTATTAAACAATTTGTCCCTGCAAAATTTTTACAACCAGGAGCTCCCATCTTTGATTTTGCGGATATGGATAATGAAGCTGGTAGCCAATTATTTAATGAAGTAGTGGGTAGCTTATCAGCAGCATTTTCCAATTATACTAATGATCCAAGTAAAGGTAATCGGATTACCAAAATTCAAGGTGATCAAATTGGTTTTGCCCAATCTTTAAGTAAAGCAGTTGAAGATGCTTATCGTTGGCAAACAGATCGTGGTTTAGTAATTGAAAAAGTTGCTCTGCAAGCGATTGAATATGACGAAGATACTAAGGCATTGCTTAGTGATGTTAAAAAAGCGGACGCTTTATCTGGAGCTCGTGGTAATTCCTTCATGCAACAATCAGTTGCAAGAGGGATGCAAGCCGCTGGCGAAAATCCAAATGGTGGTGGTATGGGTATGGCCTTCATGGGTATGGGAGCCAATGCTGCAACTAACTTAATGGGCGGTATGCAACAACCAGCAGGAGGTACACCACAAGCCCAAAATATTCAGCAACCAGCAGCCGGAGCAGCTCCGGTAGCAGAAGATCCATATGCTAAATTAGCTGAACTTAAGAAATTATTAGATCAAGGAGTTATTACTCAAGCTGATTTTGATAGTGCTAAAGCAAAATTATTAGGTAATTAAGCTATGAACGAGACTGCTAATAAACCGGTAGGTGAAGTCCAAAATAACGAACCACAAGTGATTAAAACTGATGAGGGGGCAAAAGATGGGCAAACAAAATGTCCCAAATGTGGTTCGACGGATATTGCTGTTAATGCTAATACCGGGATTTTAAGATGTAATTTTTGCCGTCATGAATTTGAACCGCAAAAGGTTGCTGGGGTAGTAACTGATTTACATCAGTTAACCGGCCAAGTAATTGGCTCGGGTGCTCAAGATATTATGGCTGATGTTAAAGATGTATTAACTTTTAAATGTGCGAGTTGTGGTGCTGAAGTAGTAGTTGATACTGCAGAAGCTCCCCAAGCTCGTTGTCACTGGTGTCGTAATACACTATCGGTAAATCAGCAAATCCCTAATGGGGCAATTCCCGATATGGTATTACCATTTAAATTACCGAAGGCAGATGCGCAAGGAGAAATTGAGAAATTTGTCGGTAAACGTAAATTCTTTGCTCATCCTAAATTTAAGGAAGAATTTACTACCCAAAATATTATGGGCGTATATTTACCATATATGGTAATTGACGTTAATGCCCATGCTAATTTTGCTGGTCAAGGGGAACATTTAACGAAAACTTATTACCGCGGTAGTGATGAAAATCGCCAGACTTATTATGATGCTGATGTATATAATGTTGAGCGTGAGTTTGATATCTATATTGATAATTTAACTGTTGAATCAAGTGCTGATAAATTAGATCACCAGCAATCAGGGAAGACAAACAATGTTATTAATGCGATTATGCCTTTTGATATTGAAAACTGTGTAAAATGGGATGCCAATTATTTAAAAGGTTATACTTCAGAAAAAAGAGATACTAATATTGAACAATTAAAAACTTTAGTTGATAATCAATCAAAAGATATTGCTCGATATAAAGCTAATGAAGTATTAAAGCAATACGATCGTGGGGTTTGTTGGGCTAAAGAAGAACTAAGTGTTAAAGGTCAACAATGGAGCGCTACATATTTACCAGTTTGGTTATATAGTTACCAACAAAAACTAAAAAGTGGTAAACAATTACTGCATTATGTTGCGGTGAATGCTAGAACTAAAGAAACGATGGGTAGTGTTCCCATTAACATGACCCGTTTAGCTGGAGTATCAGCGATTGTGGAATTAATTGGGTTATTATTTTGGTGGTTTATCTTTATTGATTGGGATTATGGCTGGACATTTATCTTCTTAGGAATTATCTTCTTTGCGTTATTTTACTTAAAGTATCGTAATTCTAATGCCCGTCATACTTATGAAACTGAGACTAAATCGGAGATGGAAAACTTACGAAGTGTTGATCAATTCATAGAAAGTCGGAAAGGGTTAACTAATCCGAAGATAAAAGGAGCTAATAATTTAAATGTTAGTGGTAAAACAACTCTAGGTAACTCTTTTTT
>DAOOOU010000027.1:0-3937 GCA_035387905.1 Bacilli bacterium
AGAAATGTCACCTCGTGAACTTGAAGAAGTAATTTACTTTGTTAGTTATATCGTTATTGATCCAGGTAAAGCACCTCTGGAAAAGAAACAAACTTTGTCGGATAAAGAATATCGTGCTTATTATGAAAAATATGGTAATAGCTTTAAAGCCGGAATGGGCGCGGAAGCAATTAAAGAATTATTAAAAGAAGTCGATATTAAAAGTGAATTAGAAGCAGTTCGTAAAGAACTAGAGAATACTACTGGGCAAAAACGCATTAGATTAGTTAAACGCTTAGATTGTTTAGCTTCCTTTGCTGAATCTGGTAATAAACCAGAGTGGATGATTTTGGAAGCATTACCAGTAATACCTCCTGAATTAAGACCGATGATTCAACTTGATGGTGGTCGTTTTGCCACCTCAGACTTAAATGATTTATATCGTCGAATTATTAATCGTAATAATCGGTTAAAGAAATTATTAGAATTAGGGGCTCCAACAATTATTGTTCAGAATGAAAAACGTATGTTACAAGAAGCGGTTGACTCCTTATTTGATAATGGCCGTCGTGGTCGTAGTGTTACGGCTGCCGGAAATCGACCATTAAAATCATTATCTAGTATGTTAAAAGGTAAACAAGGTCGTTTCCGTCAAAACTTATTAGGTAAGCGCGTCGACTATTCAGGACGTTCGGTTATTGTTGTTGGTCCAAATTTAAAGATGTACCAATGTGGTATTCCTAAAGATATGGCCTTAGAATTATTTAAACCGCATGTTATAAACGGTTTAGTTGAAAGAGGTTTAGCCCATAATATTAAAGGTGCTAAAAAGTTAATTGATAATCGTGACGAATGTGTTTGGGACATTGTTGAAGATATTATTACGGAACATCCAGTATTACTAAATAGAGCACCAACACTACACCGCTTGGGAATTCAAGCTTTTGAACCAAAATTAGTTGGTGGTAAAGCAATTCGTTTACACCCGCTAGTATGTACCGGTTTTAATGCTGACTTTGATGGTGATCAAATGGCAGTTCATATTCCGCTTTCGGAAGAAGCAAAAGCAGAAGCAAGAATTTTAATGCTGGGAGCAAATAATATTCTTGATCCCAAAAATGGTAAACCAATTGTTACGCCATCACAGGATATGGTATTAGGTAATTATTACTTAACTATTGAAGAAGCAGGTCTACCGAATGAAGGTCGGGTATTTAAAAGTGTTAATGAAGCCTTAATGACTTATCAACGAAAAGAAATTTCTTTGCATACAAGAATTGTTGTTCCCGTTAAAGCATTTAAGTATAAATTATTTACCGAAGAACAAAAAGATAAATATTTAGTAACAACGATTGGTAAACTAATTTTTAATGAAATTCTACCTGATTCTTTCCCTTATGTTAATGAAGGGACAAAGGATAATATTGAAAATATTACCCCAAATAAGTATTTTTTAGAAAAAGGTACTGATTTGAAAAAAGCCATTGCCGAAATGGAACTAGTTGCACCTTTTGTTAAGAAAACATTAGAATCAATTATTAGTCAAATCTTTAAAAGATATAAAACAACCGAAACTTCAATCATGCTTGATAAAATTAAAGATTTAGGTTTCAAATATGCAACGATTGCTGGTATTACCGTATCAGCAGCAGATGTTACTACTTCACAAAAAAAAGAAGAAATCATTGCTGCTGCAAACGAAAAAGTAGATAAGATTAACAAACAGTTCCAAAGAGGTTTAATTACTGAAAAAGAACGTTTTGCGAGTGTTATCAACATTTGGAATATTGCTAAAGATGATGTTCAAAAAGAACTGAAAAAAGTAAGTGAGAATGATCACAAGAATCCAATTTTCATGATGATGAATTCTAGTGCTCGTGGTAATGCTTCAAACTTTACTCAGTTAGCTGGTATGCGTGGTTTAATGAATAAACCAAACGGTGAATCAGTGGAAATTCCGATTACTTCATCATTTATTGAAGGCTTAGACGTATCTGAATTCTTCTTAAGTACGCATGGTGCTCGTAAAGGAAATGCCGATACCGCACTTAGAACAGCTGATTCTGGTTATTTAACACGAAGACTAGTTGATGTTTCACAAGACATTATCGTTAAAGAAAATGATTGTGGTGCCATTGCCGGAGTAACTGTTTATGATTTTGTTGATGATAAGAGTGGGGCAATTATTGAACCATTGGAAGAAAGAATTTTAGGTCGTTATAGCGCAACAAAAATTATTAATCCGGAAACTAAAGCGCTAATTGTTGATAAAAACGAAATGATTACGGAAAATGTCGTCGCTAAAATTAAAAAAGCGGGGATTAAAAAAGTTGAAATTAGATCAGTATTAACTTGTAAAGTAGTTAATGGTGTTTGTCAAAAATGCTATGGTCGTAATTTAGCAACTGGTAATCTTGTTGAAATTGGTGAAGCTGTCGGAATAATGGCTGCTCAATCAATTGGTGAACCAGGAACCCAGTTAACCATGAGAACCTTCCATACCGGAGGTGTTGCTGGTGAAGATGATATTACGCAAGGTTTACCAAGAGTTGAAGAATTATTTGAAGCCCGAATTCCTAAAGGTAAAGCAACGATTTCGGAAATATCTGGTAAAGTTGTATCAATTGAAGAAAATAGTGGTAAATATAAGATTGTTATTGAAAATGATGTGGAAGCCCGTGATCATATTACTAATTATAATATGAAAGTAAGGGTTGATGTTGGTGATGAAGTTATTGCTGGTGATAAATTAACTGAAGGGGCAATTAGTCCTAAAGAGTTACTAGCGGTTACTGATCCAATCACTGCTCAACAATATATCTTAAAAGAAATTCAAAGTGTTTATAAAACTCAAGGAGTTGATATTTGCGATAAACACATCGAAATTATCTGCCGCCGAATGATTTCTAAGATTAAGGTTCTTGACGGTGGTGATACGGAATTTGTTGAAGGTTTAACTTTATCTTTAAGAGAATTTACGGAAGGTAATAAACCAGTATTACTAGCAGGTGGTGTACCAGCAATTGGTCGACCATTAATGTTGGGAATTACTAAATCATCATTGGAAACAGATTCCTTCTTATCAGCAGCATCTTTCCAAGAAACTACCAGAGTATTAACTGATGCGGCAATGAAAGGTAAAGTTGATAACTTATATGGCTTAAAAGAGAATGTTATTATTGGTAAACTAATTCCTGCTGGAACTGGTTTAAAACAATATAGTGACATTGATATGGTGCTGAAGAAAGAGTTCATGAGTGATGAACCAAGTGAGTTCTTAGAAGAGCAACTTATTGAAGAAGAAGCCCCTGCAGCATAAATTGATAAAAACATCGTAAAGATGTTTTTATTTGCTTTTTTTTCCTAAATATGCTATATTAAACAAGTTTTTTAAGGGGTGAAACATGAAAGCAATATGTCTTTCACGACGTGATTTCGAAAAACTTGAACCATTAATACTGGATAAGAAAATTATTAATACTGAAGGTCAGCTATTTAAATTACCACAAAAAGAGAAATGGTATTATCAGCAAAAAATTCTAAAACGATTATATGTTACTGAAGGTGATAATTTTGGTAATAAATTATATACCGTTAATGCTTTAATCGATCGGGCTGATTTGTTTGATGAAAGATTTATTATTCCAGAGAACTTAGCGGTAGTAGATGGTGAAGTTATCGGCCTTACTTTACCAAATATTGAAAATACAAATCTCGGTTTAATCCTAAACGATTATAATATTCCGTTAGCTGAAAAAAAAGCCTATTTAAAACAAATTGGCAAAATTCTTGAATACTTAAGTAACATCCGCCGATATGGTATTTTAAAAGATTTTTTTATTGGTGATCTTCATGAAAATAATTTTATTCTAAATCATCAAACGAAAAAGATAAATGTTACGGATTTAGATAGTTGTAAAATTGCTTATAATTTACCATTTCCGGCCAAGTATTTAGC
>DAOOOU010000027.1:3947-6236 GCA_035387905.1 Bacilli bacterium
AGCTAAGGAACTACCAAATTTTAAAGAAAAATATCCGCAAACTAATGATCAAGAGCGGAGTTTAAATATTCCTAATGAAAATACTGATCTTTATTGCTTTAGTATAATAATTCTAAATTTACTATATGGTGATAATGTCCAGCGTTTAAATTTAGCTGATTATTACGAATATTTAGAATACCTTGAAACTGTTGGTGTTAGTTCGGAGTTAATTGCCGTTTTCAGTAAACTATATAATTTAGGTAATAACGAAAATCCGCTTGAATTAATTGATCAATTACCTGATGATTTACGAAGTACCCATAATTTAGCTTTTAAATATAAAACGGGCCGAACTTTAAACTAAGAAGCAATATAGCATTGCTTTTTTTATAGTCAAAAATAGATAATGATGGTATAATATTAATAAAATAAGGTGGTGGCCATGAATAAAAATCGACAAAAAGCTATTATTATCTTAGCCTTATCTTTATTTATTTTATTAGGTAGTCTTTCTTATGCCCTTTGGACCAATTATCAAGAACAAACAACTGCTAATGTAATCAACGCGGGTTGTTTTGCTATTGAACTCGAAGAACAAACAACTGCCATTGGCTTATTGGATAGTTACCCGCTTACTGATGAACAGGGTGCAACTTTAAAACCTTATATTTTTACAGTTCGTAATACTTGTACCATCGCCGCCCGTTATGAGGTTAGTTTAGATATTTTGAATGGTACTACTTTTGCAATGAATAATATTAAAATAAAATTTGATTATGAAGATCCCAAATTAATATCCGAACTTAGTCAGCAAGAGGTAACTAAAGAAGGCGTTATGGATAACTATTATCTTACTAGTGCCGTTTTAGCTCCAGCATCTGCTCAAGGAGCACAAGATGGAGGCACTAAAACCCATTATTTAAGACTGTGGATAGATTCTTCAGTTACGCAAATGGAACAACAATTTATGGGCAAAATCGCAATTGAGGCTTCCGCCTATACCACTAAAATTATAGCTAATGGTGATGTTTCTAAAACTAAAGAATGTACTGATGAAGAAGAATGTACGCCAGTGACTGGCAATAACGTTTACTATGAATTTTATGATGATGGTACCTTATTAATTAAAGGTACGGGAGCTGCAGCTATCGAAAATGATAATGGAATATTAGTTGGTGAAGTATTTAGCAAATATCTTGCCACTAATCCTGAATTTCTTACTATTTTGGATGAAACGGAATTAGCTTTGTTAGACTCGGAAAATGGTATTTATTTGGTACCTATATTATCCGGCAGTTATCGTTATTTTTGTGCTATGCTTGAAATTGACCCGGTAACTAATGATGAAGATTATATTGTGGCAGTTGATACTAAACTTGATCTTCCCGGCTTTAAAACACTTGCCCAAAAGCTAATAACGTATATTCCCAAAATTAATAAAATTATTATTGCTGAAGGAATAACTGAAATTAGCGCTGGTGTTTTAGGTGGTTTGGGTAGTATAATGGTTCAACTACCGAACTCATTAATTACTATTGGCTATGACGCTTTTATGCTTTCGCAAATCGAACTTAGTTTTAAAGCTAATCCACAATTACGAGAAATCAACTCATTAGCTTTTAGCCAAAGTAACATTGAGCAATTTAATATTCCCGATAGTGTAGAAATAATCGGGGGCCAATTTCTTAGTTACAGTAATATGAAGGAGATTAGTTTACCTCAAAATGATTATTTTACGACAATTACTGATGGTTTATTTGATGGAGCGCCAAGTGTAGAAACAATAATTATTCCTCAAAATATTACCAATATAACAACTAAAGCTTTTTACAATCAGGATATAGATAAGTTAGTATTAAAGTTTATTGGCCCTGAGCGAACAATAGACGGCTTTAACCTAAGTCCTTATCATGTTGAGTGGAATTATCAAGCATCATAAATACTAGTTTACTAGTATTTTTAAGTGTGATATGTGATATAATTATTAGGGTGTAAAATATGCATAAAATGATTAAAAGTGTTTTAGAAAAAATTGAACAAAATGGCTATGAAGCTTATCTAGTTGGGGGTTTTGTCCGTGATAGTTTACTTGGTATTAAAACAACCGATATCGATATTTGTACTAATGCTTTACCAAAAGACTTAGCCACTATTTTTGAAGATCAATATAAAATAGATAATAGTTATGGGGTAATCAAAATTATTAATGATAAATTTAATTTTGATATCACAACTTACCGTAAAGAGAGTAAATATGTGGGCCATAAACCAGGTGCTATTGAATATATTAATAATTTACTAGTTGAT
>DAOOOU010000028.1:0-6094 GCA_035387905.1 Bacilli bacterium
TAAGTACATTTTTGGGGGTGTTTATTAGAGTCCTTGTTATATTTTTAGTTATTTTCTTAATTGGCAAGTTGCCGGATATTACTACTAATATATGGGATAGAGCGGTTCAAGGTCCTTCTTGGGGTACCCGTTTCTTTGCCCGTATGTTCTTAATTCTAGGCTTACTGTTATTTGCCAAACAAGCTACAAAACTTATTTCAGAAGTATTTGGCATTAGTGACGGCAGTCTAAAATTGGGTATTAAAGATAAATTATCTGATCTTAAACAACCAGTATTTAGAGCAGGAGCTGCTATTGGTGGTGCGGCAACAGCTGGAGCGAGAAACTTCCGTGGTTCTAAAGGTCAAGGTGCAGGGCGCATTACCAGTACTCTTGGGGGAATTGCTGGGGGTGCAAAAAAAGGCTTGAAATATGGCAAGGGTGCGGATAGTGCTAGTGCCATGAAAGATGCTGCTGGCAAAGCGGGTAAAGAAGTTAACCAAAAAGCCGTTGACCGTTATGATGCGGGAGGTCTTTTTGGTAAAATGCTTAAGGATATGGGAGAGTTTCCCGCTAAAGTTGATAAATGGTCGGGGGGCGGCGTAACTTTTGAAGAACAATCAAAAGTAAAAAGACTAGAAAAAGAAGATGCTATCTTAAAAGAACAAGAAAGCAAAAGCAAAGCTGCTCGTGAAGCCGCAAAATCAATTTTTGAATTAAATGCGACAAAAGCTAAAATTGAATTTAGCGATAAAGAAATAGAAAAATTAGCAAGAGCAATGGCCTATTCTGGGCCAGACGGTGATTATGAGGCAATGAAAACTTATATTTCATCACTTCTTGGAGGTACTCCTTATGATACATGGAAAGACTTTACTTATGGAATCTTAGATACTTTGCGTTCTACAGGAAAAACTCCTGATGGTAAAAATACTCTTGATGCTAGAGCAATAAACGGTTTGGTTGGCTACTTAGGCGCATATAAGGATAATGCAGTTTCTGATATGATTAGTGGTAAACAAGGAACGGATAAAGAGGGTAATTGGGTTAACACAAATCGTGGTGAAGATACTGGTAGAGAGGCCCAAATTGCTTACAGTCCAAAATTGGAAGCTGCAATCCAAGATGTTGTAACAACATTACAAAAAGGCTTTAAAGAATTAGGGGCTGACAATCAAATATTTAGTAAAGAGGCGATTCGTTTCTTTGCCGATGGAACAAAAGATTATCACAGTATGTTAAGAGGGCAAACTGCAAAAATCGAAGGCGCGCAAAAAACTCTTGGTGAAATATTAAATGATCAACGAAAAGCTTCTGGTAAGATGGCTTCACAAAAAGAACGAGAACTAAGCGAATTATATATTAAAATTGAAGAAGCTAAGAAATCAGAGGAAAAGAAATAAAATAAAGGAGGAATAAAAAGGTGAATCAATATTTAATCCCTGCCAATTCTAAAAAATCGATGTTGATTTTAGGGATCTTTAATACCGCAGATTTGATTGTCTTTAGTATTGGGGTGACAGTCAGTGTTTTTCTACTAATAACGGTTAAGACATCGGACATATGGAAGTTACTGCTTATGATATCGCCCGGGTTATTTTCAGCCCTGATGATAATGCCTATCCCCCCTTATCATAATGTCATGACGTTAACAGGCAATATCTTAAGATACTATACAGGAATAAAAAAATATTATTGGAGAGGTTGGTGTGCAAGCTATGATGAACAATCAAAACGAGATAAGCGTTCCTAGTTCAAGTCCTTTTACTGAGGATTGGCTACCAGTTAAGCAAATTTTAAATGGTATGATTCAATTAGATAATGGTTATTATGTATCGGGCATTAAAGTTGCTCCCAAAAACATATTTATCTTGGATAAAGGTTCGCAAGATAATGTCATATTTAATTTGCGTAATTTTTATAATATGATTGATTATGAATTTTGGTTAGTAATTGCTGATCGGCCAGTTGATATTAATCTTTACTTATCACAGTTACAGATTATGTATTCAAAATCAATGAATGGCATTACCCGCAAATTAATTATGCAAGACATTAATAAAGCTAATCAGTTTATGGGTCCAGAATATAATGTTGTCGACACCGAGTATTTTATTCTGTTTAAAGAAAAGAAATTGGAGATTATTCAAAAACGAATTACTAATTTGATTGCGGCTTTAGCAAATTGTCAAATTAATGCTTCGCAAGTATCAAACGGTGATATTCGCATGATCTTAGATAATTTCTTAAATGGTGGTTCGACCACTAATTTTGGGACGGTGATGAGTTAATGGCAAATAAAAGTGAAATCGCCCCTAAAGGCATGTATTTTAAACCTACTGAATTCCAAATAGGCAATCGTTATGCTACTATTATGTCAGTAATTAGTTATCCGAAATATATTGAGTATGGTTATTTAGCTAATATTACTAATATCTTAGGTGTAAAAGTCGTAATTAAACATATTCCGATTGAGTTTTCCGTGTTACAAAGAATGTTAAATAAAGAAATTGCTGATTTAAAAATGCGTTATCAAACCGAAAACGATAAAACGATTCAAGAGCGCATTAGACAAGATTATGAATCATTAGAACAGTTTATTTCAATGTTAGCTTCAACGCAATCACGGATCTATGATTTTCAATTACATGTCATGGTTACTGCTGAGAATAAAGAAGAACTAGAAATGCGTAAAATCCAAGTTAGAAGTTTTATTGATGCTCTAGGGATGCGAGCTGTACCGTTGATGTTTGAACAAGAAAAAGTATTAAAATCAATGATTCCGGTCTTTCCGAAACAAGATATTGAAAAACGGATTGGCACCCCAATTCCGTCAGTTACGATTGCTGCTATGTATCCTTTTGTTTTTGATAGTATTAAGGATCCCGAGAATGCTTCTTTATTCGGAATTGATTTCTCAGGTGGGGTTGTCTTATTTAACCAATTCTTATATAAGATCAAAAAAGAACATAATCGTAATAATGCGAATATTATCATTCTTGGTACATCCGGTAGTGGTAAATCCACTGCTTCAAAATTATTATTAAGAAGTCATATTCGTAATGGTTATAAGGTTGTCGCTATTGATCCTGAGGGTGAACTATTTGATATGTGTAATAGCCTAGGTGGTAGTTTCCTTGATTTAGGCAAGGGTGGTAATTTTGGGATGATTAATCCCCTAGAAATTATTATGGATGCTGATACGGAAGATATCGCTGAAGGTCTTGGCTACACGGTATTAACCAGAACTTTACAATCTTTAAAAGCTTTCTTAAAATACTATTCACCATCAGTTGAAGAAGATGTATTAACCATGTTTAGTGAGATTGCCCAGGATACTTATAAACGTTATCGGATTGATTTTGATACTGACTTTAGTAAGTTTACTTCGGCTGATTTTCCGACCTTTGATGATATTTATGCTACAATTAAAGGCCGTTTATTATCCATGCCAGATAAAACAAGAGAACGTGATGTTGTTGAACGATTAGAACTTAAAATTAGACCTTTAGTTAAAGAATTAAGATACTATTTTACAGGTCATACAACCTTAAAAATAGATAGTGACTTTATTGTCTTTAACATCAAAGAATTAATGAATTCTGACGAGAATATTCGGAATGCTCTATTCTTTAATATCTTAAACTATGCTTGGGGTCTTTGCTTAGACCGGGAAATTACTTCCGTATTATCCGTTGATGAAGCCCACGTTTTACTATCTAGTCGAAATGAATTAGGAGCTGAATTCTTAGCGCAGATTCAAAGAAGAAGTCGTAAGTATAATGCGGGAACAATAATTATTACGCAGCAACCTACCGACTTTGCCGCCCCTAATTTAATCATGCATGGTAAAGCCATCTTTGATAATGCTTCTTACTATTTAGTTATGGGATTGAAAAAACAAGCCGTTGATGATTTAGCACGTTTAATTGATTTAAATGAAAGTGAAATCGATAGTATCAAGTATTATAATCAAGGTGAAGCATTATTTGTTTGTGGTAGCCGTAGGATGCAAATTAAAGTTGTCTGTACTCAAGAAGAACTGGATTTATTTGGTTCTGGTGGCGGGTTATAAAAGGAAGTTGATAAGTAATATTATCAACTTTTTTTAATTATTTTCTTATGATATAATAGTAATAGTTTTAATAGATAAAGTAGGTGATCATGTGAACGAAGAACAAAATAATAATGTTCCAGAGGGGCCAACCCCTGAAGAACAAGCTAAAGCCCAACAACAAGAAAAAGAACATGACGCCAATAAGGAAACGGCCCGTGTCGCCTTAAAAGGGGCGGAAACTTATTTTACCGGTGGGGCAAGTGGGGGTGCAATTACTGATACTTTAGCCAAAACCGAAGTTGGTAATCAAGTCTTAGATACTGCAGCGACGGTTATTGATAAAAATCCAGTATTAAATCAAGCTAGTCAAGCTTTAAATGATTCGGGGGCATTAAATGTCGCTGATCAAGGAATTAGTATGGCCAGTGGTGCTGGTGGTGCTGCCGGAGCTGCTGGTGGAGCAGCTGGTGGAGCAGCTGGTGGAGCAGCTGCTGGTGCCAGTAAAGCCGCAGGAGCTAGTCAAGCTGCTGGTGGTGCTGCTAAAGGAGCCGGCGCGGTCCCTAAAGCACCGCCCGGGGGTAAACCCGCTCCACCACAAGGCGGAAGTACTGCGGACAATTTAAAATTTAAAGACAATAAAGCCCCTGAAGGGGATTTTGAGCCTGATTATTCAAAAAACAATGCCGAAGAACAAACTAGACAAAAAAGAATTGAAGAAGATGCTCAAAGACAAGCTGAAGATCAAGCCAAAGATAACGCTGAACAAGAAAAAGTTGAAAAGCAAAAAGAAGAAGTTGAAGATGCTGCTGATGAAGCCCAAGTTGAAGAACAGCAACAAGCAGCTGATCAAGGTGAAGAAAAAGAAGAAAAGAAAAAAGGCGGTCTAATTAAGTTATTAATTATGACTAATCCAATATTAGCTCTTACCATTGCCTCTGTCCTTTTTTTGATCTTTATTTTTGGTATATTTTTAATTACCATCATTTTACAAGGTGAAGGCCAAGGTAGTGGTGATGGTGGTTCAGGACCTTCGGCTTGGAGTTGTAGTTATAAAGACCGAGTTAATGAATATAGTAATGTTGAAGTTGAGGTCGTTAATTGTAGTGCTACTGAATCAAATTATCGAGTTTTAGAAACCGTCCCTTTAGAAAAATATTTCTTAGGTGTTGCTTTAGCCGAAGCCGGCCCTGATGCTCCGATTGAAGCTTTAAAAGCTCAAATAATAGCGGTTCGTAATTTTTCTTTTACTAGAAATAAAGGAATGTGCCCAGGTAATCCTGATGATTGTTTCTATGGCTATAATAGACGAACTAATAAGATTAGAATGCGGGCTTGTACTAACGACCAAGTATACTGGGATTATACCCAAGATATCTATACAGTACCAAGTAATCCGGCTTTGTATTCACCAGAGGTAAATTCAAGTAACTATTCTGCTCGGCTTTGGAAAAGAGCTTTAACTATTGATCAACAACTTAACGTTGAGGGTATAGCTAATGAAGTTGTTGGTAAAATATTAATTGATAGTAATGGTGACTTTGCCCAAATAAATTATAACTCAGTGCAAACTGATCAATTTATAGCTTTAGCTAATCAAGGATATGATTACACGCAAATCTTATTAACCGTTTATGGAACTGGTAATCACATTGATAGTGCTACTTGTGAATATGATCCTGGTGACGGCGTTGTTGCCGCAGGTGATTATGCCAATTGGAAACAATGGGACTCTAGGTGGGCATCAACGCCAATTGGGAGCTGTACCTTAGGTCGGGTAGGTTGTATGATTACTTCAATTGCTATCCAAATTGCTCGTTCAGGAGCAAGTACTAACTTAGTAACTTTTAATCCGGGAACTTTTGCTACAGCCTTAAACAATAATGGTGGTGTAGCATCAAACTGTAATTATATGGGGATTGCCTATGTTCGGCGAATTGTTCCAACGGCAACGCAAGTATCAAGTGAAAACATTTATGGCCGGAGCGAAAGTGATATTATATCTTATATGAGAGGTAAAATAGAAAATGGCTGCCGGATGGTTGTGGAAGTTAAGGGTTA
>DAOOOU010000029.1:0-6041 GCA_035387905.1 Bacilli bacterium
GTTTTAGTCAAAACCCTGACTCAGTCGAGAGTGTTGACATTAAAACTTTAATAGAATAAGAAGGAGGACAAGAAATGCAAGAAAAATACTTACCAATTGGAACAGTAGCAATGCTAAAAGGTGGCAAGAAGCGAGTTATGATTACAGGATTCTGTGCCATACCGCAAGAAGATCCAGGAAAGGTATATGATTATAGTGGTTGTGTTTATCCGGAAGGATTTATTACTTCAAATCAAGTATGCTTATTTAATCATGACCAGATTGAAAAAATATTTCATGTTGGTTTAGCTGATCAAGAAGAAACAGATTTTAAAGTTAAATTAAAAGAAATTGTTAGCAGTCTTAATGTAACTGCAAAACCAGCTGCTACCCCAGCTCCTGTATCACCTGAAGTTAATACGCCAAGCCCAGTTCCAAATGAATTCTTTAGTGCTTCAACTACTGAAGCTAAGTAAATAAATTAATCCTTTATATTAAAGGATTTTTTTTTGCTTTATTGACTTGCCCAAGGAAGAATAGTATACTTAAGAAGATAGTAAGGAAGATGCTTTTTGGAACAAAAAAAGAAGTTAATATTTGGATTAATAATAATAATATTGGTATTATCTGGTATTACTTTTGCTTTGTGGCCAACAGCTCGAGTCCAAAAAACCACAAACGTGGTTAATACTAGTTGCTTTGCAACAACTTTTATTGAGAAAACCTCAGCTATTAATCTTGATAATGCTTATCCAATAACCGATGCTGAAGGTAAACAATTAGATCCTTACATTTTTACAATTACTAATACTTGTACTGCAGATGCCCGCTATGCTATCAATCTTGATATTGATGAGCAAACAACGATTAGCCTAGATAATATTAAAGTTGAAATAAATGAGGAATACCCCCTTGCTTTGACGGATTACATCGTAACAACACCAACAATTACTAATGCTACTCATTCTTATATGTTAACTACGGGAACATTATCGGCAGCTAGTGCTAAAAATGCTAGTGATGGTGGTAAAGCAACTTACGAACTGCGAATGTGGCTTGATGAAGCAATGACAACTGCTGAAGCAACCGCTATATTTATGGCTAAAATTGTTGTCACTACGATTGCTGAAGCAACGGAAAAAGAATTAATTGCCTCAGCTGATATTTCTAAAACTAGTGAAGATCATGTAATTTATGAATATTATAATGATGGTTCTCTAATTATTAAGGGCACTGGGGCAGCAGAAATTCCAATAGAAGATGACTTTGTTTTTCTTTATCAAGTTTATCAAGCTTATGTTGCTAATAATGAAGAATTTAGTAATAATTTAACAGAAGCAGAGAAGAATGCCATAATTCCAAGCAATTATATATTTATGATGCCGGTAATTACGGGTTGTTATAAATCTTTAATAAATTTTTTAAAAGCGTTTGATGTATTTATTGATGTTAGTCCAACCAACTATACTGAATATATTACAGAACTTCAAAAAGAAGCTCCTAATTTATCTTTTACAACAATTGATGAAAACTTTTTTAGTTTAGCAGCTAAAATTAAAGAATCTTTTCCTGGTTTTAAGAGTGTTAAAGTTGAAGAGGGCATTACTATTTTAGGCAAAGGCTTATTGAATTTTATTAGTAGTGATAGCATTTCTTTACCAAGCACTTTAACTACGATTGATGAAGGTGCTTTTGGCTTCAGTCAAGTTACAATTGATTTAAGTAATTGTTCACAATTAACGGCAATTAATCGAGAAGCTTTTTTGTCTAGTTACATTAAAGAATTTACTTGGCCAATAGATTCCCATGTTATAACTTTAGCAAATCGGGTTTTTGCTGCAGCTAACATAACAGAAATGATCCTTCCTAATTCAATAACAAATATTGATACAGAAATATTTTCTCATGCTAATATAGGTAAATTAGTAATTCCTGAAAACGCAACTTTAACAACCCTTCCTTATTATTTTTTAAGTAATGCAATGGTTGCTGAAGTTATAATTCCCGAAAATATTATTATAATAAATCCTCAAGCTTTTAAAAATATCAATACTGATGTGTCATTAAAGTTTAAGGGTGCTGAACGGGATTTAGGTACTGGTAGTGGATCGATTTTTGATTTAAGCCCATATAATGTAACTTGGAATTATACGGAATAAAGATTTATGTTGACAAATAAATGATTATCATATAAAATTATGAATGTTATTAAAAAGGAAAGCGATGTTCCCATCCACCTGATTGTAGATAGTTACAATAGGTTAATGCCATTATAAGTTTATACTTTTAAGGTGGAGGGAATCCACCTTTTTATTATATGGAGGTGTATTTACATAGCGAATGTAAGAAACGATATTCCAATTAATGAGCAAATTAGAGTAGCAGAGTTAATGGTTATTGGACCCAATGGTGAACAATTAGGGATGAAGAGTCTTAAAGATGCTTTGACCTTAGCCAATTATGCAGGATTAGACTTAATCTTAATGAACAGCGGATCAACACCGGCTGTTGGTAAAATTATGGATTATAATAAATACCGTTATGAAAAGCAAAAAAAATTAAAAGAAACGCAAAAGAAACAACGTGAAAGTAATAAGGATATTAAAGAATATCAATTGTCAGTTACGATCGATATTCATGATTTTAATACCCGTAAACGCAATGCCTTAGAATATTTAGTTAAAGGTCATAAAATCAAAGCTTCAATTCGTTTTAAGGGACGGCAAATGGCGCATCCCGAATTAGGCGAGGAAGTATTAATGCGTTTTGCTGAAGAATTAAGTGACCATTGTACCATTGAGCAAAGACCAAAATTGGAAAATCGGAATATGCATATGTTATTAACACCCAAAAAATAGTTAAAATAAGGAAGGAAGAAGAAGATGGCAAAAAGTAAACAAAAGACTCATAAAGCCAGTAGTAAGGTATTAAATAAAAGACCTGGAGGAACCATCACTTTTAAAAAATCTGGTGGTAATCATAAAACCAATAAAGATAGTGGTAAACAAGTAAGACAAAGAAGAACTCAAGGTGAACTTAGCAAAGGAGATAGAAGCAGATTAGATTCTGTTATCTAGTAAGAGGTGAACATAAATGACAAGAGTTAAAGGCGGAACAGTCGCTAAAACTAGAAGAAGAAAAGTATTAAAACAAGCTAAAGGTTACTTTGGTAGTAAGCATCGTTTATTTAAAACGGCTCAAGAGCAATTATTTCATAGTGGCGAATATGCTTATCGTGATCGTAAAGTTAATAAAAGAAATTTCCGTAAACTTTGGATTACAAGAATTAATGCTGCTTGCCGTGATAATCAAATTAGTTATTCGCAATTTATTAGTGGTTTAACTAAAGCGGGAGTTAGTATTAATCGGAAAATGTTAAGTGAATTAGCAATTGATGATATGAATAGCTTTAAAGCCCTTATTACGATTGCTAAGGATGCCTTAGCTGGTAAAATCACTAAACCAGTAACAGCAGCAAGTGAAAATAAACCGGTTAAAGTTGAAAAAACTACTACTAAAGCCACAGCAACTGAGGTTAAAGATGATTACCCAACAATGACCTTAACCGAATTAAAAGCATTAGCTAAAGCTAAAGGTGTTGCTGGTTATTCCACAATGAAGAAAGCAGATTTAATTGCTAGTTTATCATAAAGAACTGTTAAGTTCTTTTTTTGTTGCTTGGTTGCACAATAGATTAGGATTTAGTATAATAATAACTATGGTAGTGAGGAGCATCTTACATGAGAAAAATAATGGCTAGTTTAGATTTAGGAACCGGTAGTATTAAACTTGTAGTAGGGGAAATGATTAAGCAAAAGCTTAATGTTTTAGCTGCCCTTGAAGTACCAAGTAAAGGCATAAAAAAAGGGCTTGTGGTTAATCCGGATTTATTAACTGATGCCATAAAAATGGTTTTTAAAAAAGCCGAAGAACAAATCGGTTTAAAAATCAAAAGCACAATTGTCACCTTACCCGCAGAAAGTGCTGAATTTTCCGTAGTTGATGGCGAAGTAAAAATCATTAACGAGGAAGGTATAGTTAAGGGTAACGATATCTCTCGGGTTTTACAAAATGCCACTAAAGGGAAAATCCCTGATAATATGGAAGTTATTAGTTTATTACCTTCATATTTTCGGATTGGCGAGCAATTACTCCGTGATCCGAAAAACAAAAAAGCAACAAGTCTCATGGTCAAAGCGGTTTTAATTCTAATTCCGAAAAAGATTGCTTATCCATTTTTGGAATGTTTAGCTAATAATAATATTGAAATAGTTGATCTTGCTTTATCTAGCTTAGGTGATTATTATGAATACAAGAATAACGAAACGGAAAATAAAGTTGGCGTGATTGTTAATATTGGAGCCACAACAACTACTTTATCAGTTTTTAATAAAGGGGTCCTAACAAATTGTGAAGTAATTGACTTAGGTGGTCAAAATGTTGATAATGATATTTCGTTTATTTATAAATTTAATCAAAGTGATGCCAAATATTTAAAAGAAAATCTTGCTTTAGCTCATAAACATGCTGCTCAAGCTAGTTTATGTGAAGAGATAACAAATAAATTAGGCACAATTGTTAAAATTAACCAGTATGAATTAAGTGAAATTGTCATGAGTCGGATCAACGAAATCCTTAATTTAGCGAAAAAACAAATAAATCACTTAACAAAAAAAGAAATTAGTTATATAATATTTACAGGAGGATTAACGGAGAGCCAAGATTTTCCGTTAATTCTAAAAGAGATATTTGGCCATAATGCTAAAATCGGTCATATTACCGAAGTCGGTGCGAGAAGTAATCAATATAGTGCTTGCTTAGGTTTAATTAAGTACTATGATTATAAGGCTAGCCTTAAAGATAAAGACTATGCGATCTTTAGTCCTAATGAAGAAGAAGATTTAGGTGGTCTAAGTCATAAAATAACAACTAGTGAAGGCTCAATTTTAAGCAAATTATTCGGTTACTTTTTTGATAATTAAGGAGAGTGAAACATGTACGAAATGGAAATGGATCAAATTGCAAAGATTAAGGTAATTGGGATCGGTGGTGGCGGTTGTAATGCCGTTAACCGCATGATTGAATCTGGAGTTAAGGGTGTTGAATTTATTGTTTGTAATACTGATTTACAAGTCTTAAACGCCAGTAAAGCTGAACATAAACTCCAAATCGGAAAAAATATTACTGAAGGCTTAGGCGCTGGAGCTAATCCGGAAGTCGGTCGGGAAGCTGCTGTTGAAAGTAAGAAAGAAATTGAAGAAGCCTTAAGTGGCGCCGACATGGTTTTTATTACTTGTGGTCTTGGTGGTGGTACCGGAACAGGAGCAGCACCAATTATTGCTGAGATTTCTCAAGAACTAGGAGCCTTAACTGTTGGGATTGTGACTAAACCATTCCGTTTTGAAGGTCGCAAACGTACTGAACAAGCAGAAGTTGGTCTTGAAGAATTACGTAAGCATGTTGATACTTTAATTGTTATTCCTAATGATCGCTTAAGAGATATAATTGATAAAACTACCCCAATGTTAGATGCCTTTAAAGAAGTTGATAATGTTCTGCGTCGTGGTGTTCAATCAATATCTGATTTAATTGCCGTTTCCGGCTTAGTAAATCTTGATTTTGCCGATGTTAAAGCCGTAATGGAAAAAAGAGGTAATGCGATTATTGGTATCGGAATTGGCGTCGGTGAAAACCGTGCCATTGAAGCTGCTAAACAAGCTGTTTGCAGTCCTTTATTAGAAACAACTATTGAAGGGGCAACGGATGCGATTGTTAATATTACCGGTGGTACTTCACTAACTTTATTTGAAGCTGAAGATGCTGCCGAAGTAGTTCGTTCAGCAGCAAATACTGATATTAATACAATTTTTGGGGCTGTAATTAATGAAAATCTAAATGATGAAGTAATTGTTACAGTTATTGCTACTGGATTTGATGAAGTGGCTCCTGAAAAAGAAATAATTAATGAAGAAAAGAAACCAAAAAAGAATATTGAAGATGATGATGATTCGGATATTGAATTACCACCATTTCTAAGAAGTAGAGGAGGCGACTATTAATAG
>DAOOOU010000030.1:0-5956 GCA_035387905.1 Bacilli bacterium
CAATTTTTTCTAAATCAATATTAGTAAAACGGGTTAAAAAATCAACGACTAAACCAACCGCATTCATTTTACCTTGTTCATCAATATTTAAACATTGTTTTAAAGTTCGATTATAACCAGGTTGAGCAATTATAGTCTCTAAATTTAGGGTATCGGTATGAAAGGTTGTTAAAACAGCAATGATTTGATCACGGATTTGGGTAGCGTTCTTGCCGCTAGCTAAAACATCTTGTAAACTTTGCGCAATAATCTCGTTTTTATATTCTAAGGCACTAGCTTCTTTACTAGTAAAAATATAGGCTAATTTTAAAGCTTTTTCAATAATGGGGATTTGTTCGGGATCATTAGCATTTAATAATAAAGCTAAATCATCAACTTCTAAGAAATAAGGGGGTATTTTTAAAATATCATTACCAACTAAATTCTTATTAGTCGTATAACTTTTAAAACCAACATTAGTCAATTTGTTGATATCGTTTAAGGCACTATTATATTCCCCATATACATCAAATAAAACAATATGGGCATTAGTGGGCATACTATTATCATTATTAACAAAGATATTTTGTAGTAAGCGTGCAACACCACATGATTTACCACTACCCGTATTACCAATTATTGAAAAATGATTAGCAAAAAAATCATTAACATTAGCACAAACAAAATAATTATCATAAGTATTAGATTTACCAATTAAGATGTTATCTTTTGCTTTATAATCTTGATTGCCAATAACTAATTCTAATTCGCTTTTAGTGATAATCCGACAGCTACTATTAATGGCCGGTTTTTTGATTATGCCTGCACTAAAATTATTAGCTCTGATTTCACCAACTAAAAGAATTGTAATCTCCGTTTCTGAGATAGCAATTATTTCACCAACAATTTTTCTCTCTTGTTCCACAAAAACAACATGATAATTAAGAATATTGGTTTCGGCTTCGCCCTTAGCATTTACTAAGTGGACATAATTACCATTAATTTCAATTATTTTACCAAACATGGTATCACCTATTCTAAAATCATTTTAGCATAGTTTTTTGAAAAATAAAATTATTTGTTGCTTACTTATAGTATCATTTATAACATTTTACTTGACGTCAATTATAAATTAATTTGTCCAATAATAAATATTGCAATTCTATTATGATAAAATTATTATAGAAAGGGTTGAGATTGATGAAAAAATTATTTTGTTTGTTAGTTATAATAGTAACTTTTAGTTTCGGTTCTTCATTAATTAAAGCCCAATCAATTACTTTAGCAGAACTGGCTGAAGAATTAAAAAATGGTGAAATCTACAACGAATATATTAATTTTGGAGGAACAATTAATATAATTCTAAATGCTCAAAATCTAAATGTTGAAATGATTCGGGAAACTGAAAATTATACCCTTACCTTTAATTTTTCGGATAACATAATTTCACTTGCCTATACCGATGTTGTGACAGCAAAAGAAATATATGATGGTGCAGACTATGACTTATTAACAGCTTATTATGCCTGGTTTTTTGAAATTTTATTTGCTTCAGGACGACTCGTTGATATGAGTAAAGAAGATTGTCAAAACTTTATGAATGATGGTGAGGGTGGCCTAAAGGAATTATCCTTAGTGAATGACGGTCTTGAATTAGACCAAGAAGAATATACTTTTATTTATAATCCTGGTGATGAGCCAATCACACAAACAATGATTTCCAGTTATAATTTTGACTTAGATAATCCTTTTGGTCAAGGAACACCTTATGCCCCACCTACTCCTGAACCTGATTCCGAACCCGAATCAGAAATTATTCCGGAAGCTGAACCAAGACCTACTCTTCCGCCTAACCCTGATACAGGACGAGAAAGTTCGCACTATTTTATTATTGGTGGTTTAATAACAATTACCCTAATTAACTTGGCTATCCATAAAAGAAGAAATTTATTTAAAATATAAAAAGACTCGTTTGAGTCTTTTAAATTTCTTGAATAACAGCAATAATCATTGGTTTACATTCCGTTTCGGAATATAGATAACGACCTAGTTCTTCTCTAATTTCATTCTTAATCTTATTATATTCAATATAACTAGGAGTAATATTACGATCAATTATTAAGGCGCATATTTTTTTAATTTCTTCAAGCATTTCACCTGAATCTTTAACATAAATGAAGCCTCTTGTTGTCACTTCAGGACCAACTAAGACTATTTTATCTTTACGGCTAATTGTGGCACTTATTAATACAATTCCACTTTCACTTAACATTTCTCGATCTTTTACAACTAGTTCCCCAATGTCTTCTGTACTATTACCATCAATTAATACATCATCGACTTTAATATGTTCAAAATTATCTTGTAATACCCCTTCTTCAAATGATATCACATCACCATTCTGTTTAAGAAGAATATTAGCAGCGGGAATATTTAGTTTTAAAGCTAAATCAGCATTATTAACCATGTAGCGATATTCACCTTCAACAGGAATATAATACTTAGGTTTTAATAAATTAATCATTAGCATTAAGTCTTCACTCGAAGCGTGTAAAAGAATATTCTTAGTTTTAGGAATATTAATGATTTTACAACCTAACATCGCTAATTCATTTTCAACTTTAACTAAAGCTTTTTCACTTGATGGATAATGCGGTTCCGCAAACATAATGGCATCGGTTGCTTTAAGTTTAATATACTTATCATAGTTATTAATAATCTTGTTGATGCCCCCGTAAGGATTTTCTTTATTTTCAGAAACAAGAAGAATGGCATTCTCATCTTCAACATTATTTAAGTCCCCTAACAATTCTTCATTAAAAGTTAAATAACCTTCTTGTTTAGCCATGCTGACAATGTTTTGTAAAAATTTACCCATAATTACAATCTTGCGATGCATATCCGCAGCTGCATTAAAAATTTCTTGCATTGTATATAAATGGGTTGGTAATAATAAACAAATCATTCTTTTACTATGACGATTAAATTGATCTTTATAAAATGATGTTAAACGATGACTTGGTGAAGTATGACCGATCTTTTCCGAAAATGATGACTCACAAAGTAAAGCTAAAACGCCCTGTTTACCAACATAAGCAATCCGACCTAAATCCATCTCATAAGCACCCATCATCGTTGGATCAATAATGAAATCCCCCGTATAACAAATTGCTCCTTCCTTTGTATTAATGACAAACATTACTGCTCCTGGGGTTGAATGATTAACATTTATTGGAAAAACACTAATTTCCCCAAAACTAATTTTTTTATAAGGACTGATTTCGGTAACTAAATTATCATCGACCCCAAAATTAGTTAACACAAATTTAGTAAATTTTGTAGCATAAATGGGAATATTAGGAATTACTCTTAATAAATCCTCAACGGCACCGATGTTTTCTAAATGACCATGAGTCAAAAATAAACCTTTAATTCGATCCTTATTTTTAACTAAATAAGAAAAATCAGGAATTACATAATCAATTCCAAATAGATTCTCGGTGGCATATTTCAAACCACAATCAAAAATAAAAAGATCGTTATCAATTTCTACAATATAACAATTTTTGCCATTTTCGTCTAACCCACCTAGGGCCAGCAAATTAATTTTACTCATAAATATCTCTTTTCTATTTCAATTATAAAGGCTAATTGCTAGACAATTATAACAAATATTAACTAAGATAGCAATTATTTTTAAATAAAAACTAAAATAATAATTTTAGTTTTTAATTTCCTCTTTCCTAATTAATAATGAAGTACCTAGTAATTATTTTTGCTTATTAGTGAAAGTTTATTAATTAAGAATTCAGAGCACTGTAAATTTTCGTTTTATTGACATTATTAATTAACTGTCAATTATTTTTCACCTTCGACTTTTTCTTCTTTTTTGCTTGATAAAAAAGTGACCTTTTCCGCGATAACTTCTGTGACATATTTTTTGTTGCCTTTTTCATCATCATAATTATGAGTTTGTAAACGCCCCTTAATGCCCACAATATCACCTTGTTTACAATACTCACTGGTGTTGGTGGCAATCCCATTCCAAAGAATACACTTAATAAAATCAGTTTCGTATAGACCTTCACTGTTTTTAAATGTTCTTTGGACAGCTAAGGTAACAGATGATAATTTTTTATCATTCTCGACTTCTGTTACTTCAGGATTAGCTGTCAACCTACCAACTTTCGCAGGGTAATATAACAAGTTATATTTAATAAATAAAATGACAAAAAATTGTTTTTTGTCATTTATTATTAGTCATTTTTATTAAAATAAGAACAAAATTTTAATTATCTTAACTATCTCCGCTATAAAATGAATCTTTAATACTTTTTATTTTTTTAATAACCGATTTAATTCCACAGCATATTCTAAGGGTAATTCCTTTTTAAAATCATTGATGAAGCCCATGATTAATAATTCTTTAGCAAATTCTTCATTAATCCCTTTGCTAGTTAAATAAAATAGTTTTTCCGCACTAATCTTGGAAACTGTAGCCTCGTGTTCTAAGATTGACGAATCATTAGCTAAAATATTAGTGGGAAAAGTATCACTTTGGGAGATATCATCAAGAATTATCGTATCACACTTAATAATTGCTTTACTATTTATGGCTTCTTTCGTAATTTTTACTGTTCCGCGATAATTACTTTGACCGCCATTTTGAGCAATCGATTTACTTAAGATATTACTCTTGGTTTCCTGGCCAAGATGAATCATCTTCGCTCCCGCATCTAATACTTGGGCTACTTTAGCTACGGCAATACTAATTGAGTTACCTGTTGCTTGATAACCTTTTAAGATACAAGAAGGGTATTTCATTGTTACTCTACTTCCAAGATTACCATCAATCCATTCCATTAATCCATAATCTTCAACTATTGCTCTTTTAGTAACTAAATTATAAACATCTTTTGACCAATTTTGAATTGTCGAATATTTACATTTTGCTTTTTTACCAACATAGATTTCTACTACTCCGGCATGCAGGGCGATTTGGGAATATGTAGGTGCTGTACAGCCTTCAATATAAGACAGCTCGGCTCCTTCATCAACAATAATAATTGTCCTTTCAAATTGACCAACAGCTGCCGATTCAATGCGAAAATAACTTTGTAGAGGTCGATCTAATTTAGTATTTGCGGGAATAAAAATAAATGAACCGCCACTCCATAAAGCACTATTTAAAGCTGTATATTTATTTTCGTCATATTTAACTAATTGATTAAAATATTTTTTAAATAATTTAGGATATTTTTTTAAAGCTTCGTCGGTTGAAGTAAAAATAATATCGTTATTAACTTGCTTATGATAAAAAACTTCACTATCTTGTTGGTTAGTTACTCCAGCAAGATATTCTTGTTCCGCTTTAATAACCCCTAAATCTTGAAAAGTTTGTTTTGTTTGACAAGCTACCTGTTGCCAATCATCAGTTATTTCATTTGCTGCTGGTTGATAAAAGTTTATTTTCGTAAAATCAAGGTTTATTTCCGGACCAAAATCAGGATCAGTTAGTTCTTGGAACTTATTAAAAGCTTGCAAACGAAAATTAAGCATCCATTTCGGCTCTTTTTTCTTTTGCGATAAAGCGACGATAAATTCTTTAGATAATTGTTTATTCATTTAAATCACTGCTTTATTATACTATACTTATCCTAAAAGCAAAACCATTTCCAAGGGAAATGGTTAATCTTTATTAACTCCGATGCTTTTGCTTATCATTCATATCGTATAATGCTTCATCAAAGCTGCCACTATTTGTCCGCCAACCAGTATCGCGCATATTTTTAAGTTTCTGTGGGGTTGTAAGAATAAACCCGACGCGGTTATCATATAAATAACAAATGTCCTCATCCGCAAAATGAAACACATAACAAGTTACTAAGTATAAATAATTTACATCTTCAAAGAATAAGTTATAGGCTATCATTTTGGAACAATCCACACAAATTAAAGTTTAAAATAATATTTTATC
>DAOOOU010000031.1:0-5906 GCA_035387905.1 Bacilli bacterium
CTAACTGCTGCCCCACCAGCACCAACGGTTACAATCGTTAAGATAATTATCCCCGTAACATAACCAATACCCGAACCAATTTTACAGGCCATACCATCAGATTTGAAAGGTGAATAAGCATTATTGTCTAACCACTGGCCAAAGGCTGTATCTTTATACATATCAGCTACGACATTACCAACGTGATCTTCGGCAACAAAACCCATTACCCCCTTCCACATTGCTTTTGTTGATGATGACCATTCTTCACCGGTTATTGCCCCGTTGATTGCTTGATAAGCATCATATAAGCCAGTAAAAATACTTGCCACGCCAGTTCCGATCATAGCAATAAGATCAATCAAAGTTTCAATAAATTGACATAAACCTTTAGTAATACTAATTAAAAGATTTGCAATTGAGGCCCCAATACTTTTAATGTGCTTCCAGACTACCGCTCCAATATCTTTTAAGTCTTCTAGTCGATCTTTGGACCAATCTATAACATCGTTGAAAGCACTTTTTGCTCCACTTACAATTTTAGCACCAGTATCTTCAACATGAGTTTTAAAAGATTCAACTTGGTCCACAACGGTACTTTTTACATTGTCCCAGGTTTGGGTCCCAAGTTCTTTAATGTCATTAAATTTTTCAGAGGCCCAATCACCAATATTTGAAATAATACTTTTTGTTTTACTAGCAATTGTGCTACCAACACTTGATGTTGATGACTCGCTTGCTTTTGAGGGCTTGTCTACATTATCATTTGTCAATAAAGAATCAACCGTGATATTAAACTTACTAAATAATGATTTAAAATCACTTAAAAGTTGCTGGTTTTTTCTTTCTACATTATTCATATCGGTTACCTTGGTATTTAACCAATTTTTAAGACTATTTAGAGTATCAATAATATTATTGATTTCACCTGGAATACTATTTCTTAGTACATAACTCGCAGAAAAGTCAGTGGGAATAGAAACACTTGAAAGAGTAACGTTAAAAATACCAAGATATTTTTTACTTTGATCAATAACTGGTAAAACACTATTCTTGATTCCACTTTCTTTAAATACCACTTGATTCAACCTCTTTTTTTCTTTTTCAATGCCTTTTCCTTAATAAACAAATAATTATCACTTGATTACTAAGGAAAACGCATAAAGCAATGCGTTTTTTTAAATTGTATTTGCTGTTTCTGCTGCTTGAATTTCTTCTTTGGTGCTCTTCATATTGTTTTCGAATGAGGTTTTAATTTCCCCAATTGCATCAACAATATTCTTTTTCATGGTTCTAAATTGTTCTTTAAATGTTGAGGCTGCTTCACTTTCCCAAGTCATTCCATTTAACACTTGTTCAATATTAGTCATATACTCATTTGCTTTATCAAAATTTGCAGATACTTTTGTTTGAGTTGCTGATACTGAATCTGTTAAAAACCGTAACCCAACAGCGGTTGAAGGTTGTAATTCATTTATCTTGATATAGGCTGTTTCTTGTGCTTGACAAGCATTAACACCTTGATCAGCATTTGAGTAGTTATTTGCTACAGTTTCAAGACTAAAAGGAACATCAGTAACGATTAATTTAAGCATATCATTTAATGTTTTAATTAGTTTATTAAATTCAACTAATAAGGCATTATATCTTTTACCATACCAATCATTACGCATATCATTAACGCTAAGGTAAGCAACTGTAAACTCATTATTAAGTTGTAAGCCTAGTTCACGCATTTTTGCTGCTTGACTAGGTATTTTTTCATAATCAACTGTTTCAATTTTTGCCATCTTTTTTCTCACCACCCTTCTAATTTTGTAGAAAAAAAAGATAAGTATTTAGTAAAAAAATAAATTCATTTACTCCTTATCCTCTCTAATATAATCTACTAATATAATTTTAACATTGGTCCGAAGCAGTTGTCAATTTTATTTACATTTTAACATTATTTTTTGACAAACAAAAACAAACCATATAGGTTTGAATAGTACTTTTATGGTGGCTCCAGCGGGAATTGAACCAGCGACACAAGGATTTTCAGTCCTCTGCTCTACCGACTGAGCTATGAAGCCAAAAACATTGGCGGTTCCGACGGGATTTGAACCCGCGATCTTCTGCGTGACAGGCAGACGTGATGGACCGCTACACTACGGAACCAAAATGGTTGCGGGAGATGGATTTGAACCAACGGCCTTCGGGTTATGAGCCCGACGAGCTACCAAACTGCTCCATCCCGCGATAAATAAAAAATAAGTGGCGGAGGAAAAGGGATTCGAACCCCTGCGCCGCTCACACGACCTTCCGGTTTTCAAGACCGGTCCCTTCAACCAGACTTGGGTATTCCTCCAATGCTAAGTTGTCCTTTAAGAACAAAATGATTATAACATATAATTTTTTGTTTAGTCAACAAAAAGTCTTGTCAAAAAAAGTCATTTGCGTTATAATCAAAATGTCTTAATTTTTAAGACAGTGCCTGCCCTAGTGGCGGAATAGGTAGACGCACAGGACTTAAAATCCTGCGAGTGTTAAAGCTCGTGCCGGTTCAAGTCCGGCCTTGGGCACCAAAAAGTTAAGAACTCTTAAGTGAGTAATAAAAAAGCAACTTTAAGTTGTTTTTTTATTGTTGGCTTCAATATTATTAATTTCCGTTAATTTTGTGGCTACCCATTTGGGCAATTGTTCCTTAATTGGTTGAAAACCATCAGGAGCATCAATGACAGGGCTCTTTTTGTTATTAAGCTTATAATCAATATCTTTAATTGATAATTTGATCTGTAAGTTATCTTCATCAATCCCAATTACTTTAGCTAATATCGTTTCACCAAGGGTAATATAATCATTAATATTACGGACATAACGACTAGATATTTCCGAAATATGGATTAAGCCGTTATAGTAAGGATCTAAACTAACAAATATGCCATATTTAGTAATGCCGGTTACCTGGCCTTTAATAATTGAGCCGATTTTATATTCTGCCATAATTAACACCTCAAAAATATTATATCATATTCCTTGATGATTATTAGTCGAGATTTGCTATAATATAGATGGTGATTAATTATGGAAGACAAGATTAAAAAAATTATTGAAGGTATTCGTCCTTATTTACAAAGCGATGGGGGCGATGTTGAATTTATTAAATATGCTGATGGCTATGTTTTTGTTAAGTTAATCGGAGCTTGTCAACAATGTCTATATAGCGATGAGACAATTAAAAACGGCTTATTAGAGACCTTAAAAGCTGAGATTCCCGAAATCATCGACGTAATTAAAGTCGATTTATAGTTTTAGTTATTAAAAAAGCAATTAAATAATTGCTTTTTTTATGGTTTAGGTTTTTCGGTTGCTACCTTTTCTTTTAATTTCGTATTAACATTATTAATAATTGTTTCAACTAGACTCTTGACACTAGCCTCGAACGTTGCTCGAGCTTCATTAATAATATTGTTTAGTTCTTCTTCGCTAAGTTGTGCATTTTGATTATTATTTGCTGCTGAAGTTGGATTATTCATTTGTTGTTGAGCCATCATCTGGTTATACATTTCTTGGAATAATTTTAAATCCATAGCCGGTGCTGGCGTACTAGTGCTTGGCGTAACTACTTCTTGATTAACACTTGGAGTTACTACTTCATTAGTAATTGGCTCACTTGGTTTTTCTACTGCAAGAGCGGCACTAGGAGTTTCAATGTTAATTACGGGTGTATCATTAGTTGGTACTTCAACTGGTGTCTCCGGAATTACTTCAGCTGGTTTAATTTCTTCACTATTAGTTAAGGCTTCAACTGCCGGACTACTTGGTTCAATAATTAAATCAGTTGGTGCTTCTGGTACTTTTACTTCTTCAAAAGTATTATTAACTGGTGGTGTTTCCACAATTCCCGGAGCAACAACATTCCCTTGGGGAGCTTCAATGGTTGTTTCGGTCATTACATGAGCTGGTGGTCCAGCTTTCTCCACCTCAGGTTTATTATCTGCCGTTGGCTTAATTGCCATGTCAGTCGGTTTGTTCTTTTTATAGTCATTAGCTAATTGCTCTTTGGCTACGATTTGGACCGCAATCCCTCTTGTATAATCAGTTACTGATTCAACTTTACTTAATGCTGATAAATATTGATAATTACCGGCACTCGAAGAAATAATACTGCGCATTACAGTCTTAATTACGGCCCAATCATCATCATTTTCCACTTTATATAGTTTATTACTTTTTATTTCACTAACATGCAGTTTAACTAAGCCGTTAGGATCAATTTCGTTAGTTGTGGTAATAGCAAACTGCTTTTTGATATCTGGTATTAAAAACACAGAAACAAGTTCGACGTTAATTTCTTCGCCTGTTTCCTTTAAGATAATTAGTTTATCTAACACTTTGACCCCTCACTATTCTTGATTCGATTATAGCAAATCCCTTATTCTTTTTCAATCATTAATTTTTCGATTTGAAACCAACGACAACCATAAGCACAATTATTAGCAATGTATTTCTCTAAGTTACTAACGTTATTTATTTTCTGACAATTTTTATTGTTGCTTTTATAAAAGCCTTTAAGTCTTAATTTACCATAAGCCCAATCACCAACAATGTAATCAAAATTAATAAAATAATCCGTGGCTTTTTCTTTTAGAGCTTCGTAATCAAAGCCTTCTTTTTCGTCTTTAAGTAGTTTATATTTAATATTGTTTAGTATAATTTCATTCATCTTTTTTCACCATATTTATTATAGCACGAAAAAAGACCTATTAAAATAGGCCTAAATCGAATATTTTATTAATTAGTAAAATGGAACCAGCAACAAAACTAATAATTATGATGATGATTAATATCTTAATGATTATTTTAGTTGATTCCACATCTTCTTTTAAATCATTAAAATCTTCAAAGTCATTTTGAGTAAAAGTATTAGAAGCAGTTAATTCTTTTTTAACTTCTGCTAATAATTCGTCTTTTATTTCCGAAGTTATTTCTTTTTTGATTACTTCTTTACTAATTTCTGGTGAAGTAACCACACTCGTGTTATCGTCACCTCTTAAATCAGTTAAGATATCCAAGGGATCAAGTTCCCGGGTTTGACTAAGTTCTTTTTCCGTAATCGTATTGATCAAATCAACAAGTGTTGCTTCATCATCCTTATGACTAGTAACCGGTTCTTTACGAGTTATATTTAAATTTTTTAAGATATCATACTGTGTATTGTGCAATTTCTTTAAGCGATCTGCTTCATAAATAGCATCTTTATTTTCTTTAGCTTTTTCAATAATTGAATTAATATCATATTCTCTAGTTTCATCAATTTCAACAGGTATTATTTCTTCATTATCATCAATTGAAATTGATTTTCGTTTAGGTTCTAAACGATATTTACGATCAAGCATGGCTCTTAATTGTTCAATGTTAATTGAGTTGGGGTTGTCCCCTAAGATAGCCATATTGGAGTTTACATCAAAGGAATCAAGTTCGCTTTTAGTAACTTCTTTATAGAGTTCTTGGTTTTTAGCTAAGCGATTATCTTGGTCTTCAGCATTATCATAATACTTTTCCATTCTCGTTCTCATATAGCTACTCCTATCATTATCATAATAGCATATTTTACTTGTCAATTGAATAGTTTTTTAATTGCTTTTTGTCAAGCACCTATATTATAATTATGACTATGGAGTTGAAAGAAATGAAAAAAATAATTATTAAAGAAGAACTATGTATGGGTTGTGGTGCTTGTGTGGCGGTTGATCCGGATCATTTTGAGTTTAGTAGTAACGGTTTATCAGTTGTCAAAACTCAAGATAATGCTGATAGCAGTAATGTGGCTAACGCCATTGACGCTTGTCCATCGGAAGCGATTGTTCTTGAAGAGTGTAAATGCGAAGGTAATTGCCAATGTGAAGGCGATTGCCAATGTGAAGCCGCTTAAAAAAAGCCTGATT
>DAOOOU010000032.1:0-5862 GCA_035387905.1 Bacilli bacterium
TAATTGACAAATAATAAGCTACTATTTTTTAAAAAACGAATTCTGAAATAAGAAGGCCATTACCTTGACAAAAAGGCTAGATATTATTATAATTGGTTTATTAAGAAGGGTGATAGTAATGTATAGTGATCGAATATTTTTAACCCCACAAGAAATCTTAGATAAAGAGTTTAAGATTGATGCTCGTGGTTATCGACCTCAAGAAGTTGATAAGTACTTAGATATGGTTATTCGTGACTATACAGAATTTGTTGCCATTATTAAGAAATTAGAAAAAGATATCAATAACCTAACTGAAGATAATAGTAAGTTAAGAAATGAGTTACGACGCATTCGTTCGAACATTGAAGCTGCAGAAAGTACTAGTAACAACGGAACTAATGTCGGTGTTGTCAGTAACGTTGATCTCTTAAGAAGACTTAGTCAACTAGAAAAAGTTGTCTTTGGAAAAGAATAATATCGCGACAAATGCTGCATATTTAGTTATGTAGAGGAAAGTCCATGCTCACACATTCTGTGATGGATGTAGTGTTCACGTTTAGGGAAAAAATAACCTAAAGTAGCTAACGCTAACGGCGGCGAAATAGTCTTAACTGATTAAAGTAGCTATAAAAGTGCCAAAGAGACGAGCTTATTTGGAAACGAATAAGGTGGAACGTGGTAAACCCCGTGAGTGAGAAACCCAAAATTGGTAGGGGAACTCTTATTAAGGAAACGAACAAGATAAGGGACTAGGAAACTAGTAGATAAATATTTGTCACCCGTAAGGGGACAGAACATGGCTTATGAGATATTATTTTTTTTATTAGAAACGGAGTGAAAATCTTGAACGAGATTGGCCTGGAACTAAAGTCAACCAGGGAAACATCAGGGGTTAGTTTAGAAGAAGCCAGCACAGATTTAAAGATTAAAACCATAATTCTCGAAAATATTGAGGATGGTAATATCGGTTGTTTTAAAGACATCTTTGTTCTTAAAGAATATATTGCCAACTATGCTAAATATCTAGGTTTAGATGCGGAAAAAGTAATTAATGAATTTAATGAATATCTATTTGAATATACTTCGCGCATCCCCATCAAAGATATTGAAAAAGAAATTGAAGAAAAAGAAAAAAAAGAGGTTGGTGAAAAAATTGTTTCACCTTATACAATTCCCCCCACAAGATTGAATCGTCTCCAAAAGATAGTGATGATTATAGTTCTTAGTGCCTTAATATTATTTGTTACCATTTGGTCAATTAAACAAATTGCAATTAATAGTCCAATTACAACAATTGCTATTGAAACTAAATAGGAGATGAGAATATGAAAATGAATTTACCAAATAAAATTACGATGTTAAGAATCTTCTTAGCAATAGGAATTCTATTATTATTAGTAATTCCTTGGTATAGTTTAGGGGTTAATTTACCAGCTTATCATTTTTTGGGTAAAGAACTAGTCGAGTTAAAATATCTGATTGCGGGGGTTATGTTTGTTATTGCAGCAGTAACCGATTTCCTTGATGGTCATATTGCCCGAAAGCGAAAAATTGTTACTGATTTTGGTAAAGTAATGGATGCTATTGCCGATAAAGTCTTAGTTAATGGCTTACTTGTTATTTTAGCTTATACGGGGTTCATTTCGGTTATTGTTCCAGTTGTAATCATTACTCGTGACATCTTTGTTGATTCAATCAAAATGGCTTCTGGTAATAAAGGCAAGGTTATTGGGGCTTCATGGTCCGGGAAGTTAAAAACCGTTTTGATGATGGTGGGGATTACCCTGACCTTATTCTATAATATCCCTTTTGTTTTTTTTAATTTCCGTTTTGATCAAATCCTAGTATTAACGGCAACAGTATTATCAGTTGTTTCTGGTTGCCAATATTATTTAAATACCAAAGATTATATTTTTACAGAAAAATAACTACTAAATTAGACATTTTATTAACAAAATGTCTTTTTTTGTCAAATAAAATAACAAACAAACAAAAGTTCGTAAAAACAATTGACAATTAATATAAACTATATTATTATTTAATTGTACTTAGTAAATTAGGAGGAAAAATGAAAACAAACAAAGACATTAAAGATAAGGATAAGGCCCTAGAACAAGTATTAGCTGATATTGAAAAACAATTTGGCAAAGGGGCGATTATGAAATTAGGGGCGGATGAACATATTGAAGTTGATGTTACTTCTTCAGGTTCATTAGCATTAGATATTGCCCTCGGTGTTGGGGGTTTTCCCAAAGGTCGAATTGTGGAAATATATGGTCCTGAATCTTCCGGTAAAACAACTTTTGCTTTACATGCTATTGCCGAAGTGCAAAAAGCAGGCGGTCGAGCCGCATTTATTGATGCTGAGCATGCCTTAGATCCCGTATATGCTCGCAATTTAGGAGTAAACATTAACGAATTATTATTATCCCAACCCGATACCGGGGAACAAGCTTTAGAAATATGTGAAGCTTTGGTTCGTAGTGAAGCGGTTAACATTGTCGTTATTGATTCTGTAGCGGCCCTAGTTCCACAAGCTGAGATTGAAGGGGAAATGGGTGATTCGCATGTTGGTTTACAAGCCCGTTTGATGTCCCAAGCCCTAAGAAAACTATCAGGAACAATCAGTAAGACAAAAACTTCAGCAATATTTATTAATCAATTACGCGAAAAAGTTGGTGTTATGTTTGGTAATCCCGAAATAACGCCCGGTGGCCGTGCCCTAAAATTTTATTCAACAATTCGGCTTGATATTAGAAGAGCTGACCAAATTAAAGACGGGGAACACATTGTAGGTAATAAAACCAATATTAAAATTGTAAAGAATAAAGTTGCACCCCCTTTTAAAACAGCAACTGTTGATATTATGTATGGCCAGGGTATCAGTCGTGAAGGAGAAATTGTTGATATTGCGAGTGACCTAAATATTATTGACAAAAGTGGTGCTTGGTTTGCTTATAACGGTGAAAAAATTGGCCAAGGTAAAGAAAACGTTAAAGCCCTATTAAAAGAAAATACAGCCCTCAAAGAAGAACTTGAAGCAAAAATCAGAGAGCACTATGGGTTTAAAAAATAAGATTAGCAATAATCTTTTTTTGTGAATAATTATTAAAATTATAATAAAAAACTAAAAAAAAGCCTAAATCCAACAAAATTGTGCTGTTTTTACCAAAAAACCTTTTCTTTTTTACAAAATGTGCTATAATTTAGAAATGGATTTAGTCAGTTCTTTTGCCTCCTTACCATGGAAGTCAATAACCAATGAATCTAAATTTTAAAAGAGGAGGTACCCAATTATGAAAGACGAAACAATTGAATGTGTAGATTGTCATCAACCATTTACTTTTACTGTAGCAGAACAAGAATTTTATGCTTCTAAAGGATTTGAAAACAAACCAAAAAGATGTGCAGCTTGTAGACAAATTAAGAAACAAAATTCTCGTGGTGGCAGACCAAATTATAATAACAACAATAATGAATCAAGTTCTCGCTATTAATAAGTAATTATAATAATAAGAAAGTTATATGTAAATATAACTTTTTTTATTAAAACTATTTCTTTGACTTGGATTAATACTATATGCTAAAATTGTATTTATAGTAGGGACTGATTATTAATGATGAACAAAATGAAGAATAATATATCTTCAAGCAATATAGCCTCAGGATACCTTTATTTTTATGTTCATTTTATTACCGAATTAGTTTGTTTTTTCTTATTAGCAAAACAAATTGGTAACAGTTCATTTTTATGGACCTTTCCTCTAATATACGATGCGTTAGCCTTTGTTCCTCAATCAATTATTGGTTATATTAGTGACAATTATCCGAAAATAAAAATGGCAATAATTGGCACTTTTCTTTTAGTTATAGCAATTTTAGGTTATTACTTAAATCTTTTTCCGGGAAAATATACAGCAATAATAATTTTATGTTTAGGCAATGCTTTAATCCACATTAATGGTGCCGAAGTAACTTTAAGAAGTGCTAATGGTAAATTAGCCCCTAGTGCTATTTTTGTTGCCGGGGGATCTTTTGGAGTAATAGCGGGTAAATTACTTGGCAAAACAATAATATCTTATTGGGTTATTGCTTTACTTGCTTTAACAATGATCCCTTTTATCTTACTAGCTGAATGTTATCGTCAAGATGCTGATCAAAGAGCAAAAATTCCTTGTGCCCAATTTAATTATCACTCCCTAAAAATAAGGCCGAGCTTATTAATAATATTAACTATTTTAATTGTAGTTGTTCGGGGTTATATGGGTTATGGAATCCCTACAACTTGGAAGAAAACTGTGTTTCAGACAATAATTTTGTATGTAAGTATGGGTATTGGTAAAGCTTTAGGAGGAATTTTGGCTGATAATATTGGCTTTAAAAAAACCGCAATTTACAGTTCGCTTTTGGCTTTACCGTTTTTACTATTTGGTAACAATCTAATGTTAGTTTCCTTGATTGGGGTAATGTTATTTAGTATGACCATGGCTATCTCTTTAGGATTATTAGTATCGGTTTTAAAAAGAACTCCTGGTTTAGCCTTTGGATTAACAACAATCGGCCTATTCCTCGGGACTTTGCCTATCTTCTTTGTTAAGATTACTTCAATTATGATCAATGGTATTATTATTACATTATTGACCGTGTTGTGCTTAATTATTATGCAATTTATTATTAGAAAGGATAAGTTTTTAGATGAGTAAAATAAAAATGGTAATTCAGCCAATATATTGGCAAAAAGAATGGCTAACTCTCGCTTCATTAACTGTGATAATTTTGATTATTATAATAATGACTGTATTTTTGGTTAATAAAGAAATAAAAAAACATAATTCCCCATAGGTTAAGTTATGATGATTAATGATTTGCCAATTATCATGATTCGCTGCTTAATAGGGACAATTATTGTTGAGGCAGTAGTTGCCTTAATAATCGGAATTAGAAGGAAAAATGATTTAATAAATATTATTCTGGTAAACATCTTAACTAATCCACTTGTCGTCTCAATATCTTTTGCCCTAAACGTATTTTGGGGATTAGCTGCGAGAAATATCTGTTTAATTATTTTAGAGATAGTTGCCATTATTATTGAAGCAATTATATATTGTAAGTATCTTACATTTAAAAAGCTTAATCCATATTTGTTAGCAGTTGTTCTTAATTTAAGTTCATACCTAATTGGAATGCTAATCAATATGATTAAATAGAAAGAAAAGAGGAAAAAATGAAGAAAAAATTATTAATATTAATACTTGCTATTGTTTGTACTTTCACTTTAATAAAAGGCGTTAAAGCTGATATGGGAGCCCCAACATATATCCCCTACGAAGCAGTTGTCAGTAATCCAGCAGGAGCAGATGTATACGGTTATGATTGGGTAGATGAATCGGCAGTATTAACTAAGATTGGTAACATTGCTTTTGGTGAAGTGTTAACTTTTGATTATGAAGAAACATTTGACAAAGTGGCCTATGGTTCAGTATATTATGATAGTAATGATGGTGATGACAATTATTCTAGTACCTATATAAAAATGTCTGATGTCAAGGCTAAAACTGATCATTTAGATCCTCCGGCAGACCTTCTTTTAGAAGATCCGGGAAAGGTTTATGTCTATGCTGAAGATGGTGTCTATTTATATAGTGGACCATCAAGAGATGCCTTTGAAATTGTTTCCCAAAATATTCCTGCGGGAACGGAACTAACTTACGAATACTCTGGTGACGATAGTAATGGTCCGGTTAGCTGGGTTTACACTACTTATAAAGGTGTCAGTGGTTGGCTATATATTCTTCAATATTTTGAAGAAAACGGTGTAGCAAATATTATTGATCCTGAAATATCTTCGGGCACTATTATGACGATAAAAGATGATTTATA
>DAOOOU010000033.1:0-5715 GCA_035387905.1 Bacilli bacterium
GGCAAAATCTTTCGTACAAATTAAATAATGAGCTTTCTTGGCTAATTCTAAAGTCTCACGATTAGGAATTGCGGCATTAACAATATTTTGAGCTTTGGGAAACATTTCCATTAATTTTCTTGATGCCGCATAATCATAACAATCACAATAGATTACTTCCGGTGAAAAATCAAATTCTAATTTTTTTAATCCCATATATTCTTCCGCAACATTAAACATCGTTCGCGTATTAGTCTTACGATTGATAATGATTATCGAAAAAGTAGTATCTTTACTAAAAGATGGTTCTAGATATTTAGTAACTAAACCGGCACTTTCAAATTCGGCCTTAATGCGGTTACCATACATATCATTACCAATAACGGCAGCTGCTACAGCAGGTAAATTCCATTTACCTAATAAGTAAGCACAATTAGTGGCAGCACCCCCACCACAACTAATTTGTTTAACAAAGTTATTCTTACTGTTTTCCCTAGGAAACTCATCAACGACTAAACTCATTTCATAAGTAGCCCGGCCGACACACAATACTTTCTTCACCCTAATCACCCTTTATTATTAATAATTATAATACAAATTTTATTTTTTTTAAAGTTAAAGTTAAATAAGATCCTGAATGGATCTTATTTATTAATAATTTAATTTTTACGACATAAATAGAGCATATGGCAACTATATCCTTGTAAATCTACTCTTTCACAAACTGATAGCTGATATTTTATCCAGACTTGATACTCTGCTTCTGATAAATTATTTATTTTATCAGCTATAGTACGAGCAATACCATCAGTTGCTATATTATGGAGTAAAGTTACTGGATACTTGCTCATTAATTGTTTAAACTCGGTAATATAAAAAGGAGCAAAAATACCCTCGGGGTATCTAATTAATTTATAATTGGCATCAAAATCTTTAGGATAACCATCTAATAAGTGATCTATTGCCCAATCAGCAAAAACGCCATCACTAGTAAGGTAGGCAATAGCAATTAAACCTTGAGGTTTAGTTACCCTAATTGCTTCATTAATTGCTTGATCAATATCTTTATCATCGTACAAATGATATAAGGGGCCTAAGATTAAAGTTACATCAAATTCATTATCATCAAATCTTGATAAATCAATAGCATCACCCTGTTCGGCTTTAATTATCATATTAGGTTCAATATTACTTTTTAAGACATCAAGATTATGTGCAACATATTCAATCGCCGTTACATCATAACCTTGCTTGGCATAATGTAATGAGTAACGACCAGTACCAGCGCCAACTTCTAAAATCTTAGCTTTAGCTTTTAAGTAGCGGTCTATGTAATTCCTAGATATTATATACTCTAAATTATGGGTCTTATCTTTAACTAAGCGCTCTTCCTCGTTATATTCTTGATAAAAATTATTTATTATTTCTTCACGATTATTCATGTTTTTCTCCTTATTATTATTTTTATTTAATTATTATACTTAATAATCTTATCCTCAATTTCGCCATATAGATAATCTGGCTGCCAAATAACATCTTTTTCGGTAGATACTATTTGCCCAAAATAAATCTTTAACTTCCCCTTATTATATACTTTTTTAATTTGGGGAATATATTTTAATGAATTATTTATTAATTCCTCATCATATATAAAATTATCTTTGTAAAAAACAATATAATCATTACGACAAAAGCCTCTAATTAAGGTAATAAATACTTCTTTTGTAATATTCAAAGTTTGACAATATTCCCAATGTGAGATACTACTATCTTCTAGATAATTTACTTCATCATTAATAATGATAAAAGCTAATCTTTGTTTATGAAAATCTCTAATTGCTTTTTTTGTTTCATAGCGATAATCCATTATATAATTCCTTCCCATTAATCAAATTTACTTTTTGGTACCACTTATTACCAAAAATTTTCCTTCAATACTTTGATAACTTGAATTATCTTCAAGATTATCTTCTTTAAAACTTGCTACTTCAATATTTATATCATTAAATATATTGCTTAATTTATGATTTAATACATTAATTATTTCGTTTCCTGGATAATTACATTCATCAGGAAATATTATTTTGTTACCTAATTTATCAAAGCGGAAAATATCAAAAATAATTTTACCACCTAATTTTAGTATTTGTTCAATATCAGTCTTTGTAAAATCCCCTAACCATTCGGGATTTTCCATAGTACTCTTGACATAATCAATAAAACAAAGATATTCATCTATATCAATATTATTATCTTTCAATATTAACTCGTTTAATTTCATGTTTTCCTGCTTCTTTATTAAATTACATAAAGTTTAAATTATGTTTTTATTCCTCTTCATAATAGTATGAATAATCAATGCCTTTCATATATACTTCTCGATTGTTTATTTTATCTGTAAGTGCTTTCTTTAATAATTTTTTAATTTTATTGCTTGCCGATACACTTTCTTTCATTGCTAATAAATAAGCACTTTTATTAACTTTGCTCCAGTCAACGCATTTATTAATTTGTTTTTTTAAAATCATATCTAACCAAATCCTAGTTGCTCTACCATTTCCTTCTCTAAAAGGGTGAGCAATATTCATTTCAACATATTTATCAATAATATCATTAAAATTTATTTCCGGCATTTGATCAATATCATTTAACGTTTGAGTTAAAAATTTAACAGCAGCAAATTGGAATCCTCCTTTTGCAATATTTTTGTCTCTAATTTTTCCTGCAAAATCATATAAACCACCAAATAAATAAGCATGAATTTGTTGTAAGCCCTTCGTCGTTCCAACTTCAATACTATCATAAAATGTACTTTCCCATAATGAATAAGCTTTATTTTTGCTTTTGCCATCAATCGAATCTTCATTATTAGTAAACCATTCGATAAACCTATTAGCTGATTTTGCCGGAAAATTTTTCGCTAGTATATTAATTTGTTGAAAATTCATTACATCGGTTAGATATTTTTTACCATCAGCTGATGGTAATTTCAGTTGGTTAGTCTCACTAACCAACTCAGATTTCTCTATTTTCAATTTGTTTTTAAGATATTTCCAATAATTTTTATTTTTTTGATAATTATCTTCGTTTTTTAAAACTCCAATAATATCTAAAACCGAAAATAGCCATTGTTTTTTTTCATCATCCCAAATAGCTCTTACTTTTCTATCATTATAGAATCTTATTGAAACTTTTTTTATCATAAGATAACCTCCTATAATTATTATACAATAAATTTAGGTATATTCCTATATAACCAATAAAAAAGATTAAACATATTATTGTTTAATCTTTCAGTATGTTATTTGTTTTTCAAAACAGCTTGGGCTGCTGCTAAACGAGCAAGTGGTACTCTAAATGGTGAGCAAGAAACATAATCTAAACCAATTTGATGGAAAAATTCAACCGAACTTGGTTCACCACCATGTTCGCCACAAATTCCTAAATGTAAGTCTTTATTAGTGCTACGGCCTTTTTCAGCAGCTATTTTAACTAATTGGCCAACACCAGCTTGATCTAGTTTGGCAAATGGATCAGATTCAAAGATTTTCTTATCATAGTAATCTTTTAGGAAGTTTCCCGCATCATCTCTTGAAAAACCGAATGTCATCTGACTTAAATCATTGGTGCCAAAACTGAAGAATTCAGCTTCTTTAGCAATTTCATCAGCCATCATTGCCGCTCTTGGGATTTCAATCATGGTTCCTACTTTATAATCAAGTTTAACTTTTTGGTCTTTGATAATTGCATCTGCGGTATCACAAACAATTTTCTTCACAAATTTTAATTCGGTAGGATCACAGATAATCGGAATCATGATTTCGGGAATAACTTTTAAGCCTTTTTTATTAACGTTAATTGCTGCTTCAATCACTGCTGTCGTTTGCATGATTGCAATCTCGGGATAAGTTACGGCTAGACGACAACCACGATGCCCCATCATTGGGTTGAATTCTTTTAAAGATTCAACTCTTGCTTTTAAGTCTTTAAACGGAATATCTAGACTCTTAGCTAATTCTTCAATTTCTTCATCTTTATGCGGTAAGAATTCATGAAGTGGGGGATCAAGATATCTAATAACTACTGGATAACCAGCCATTGCTTCATATAATTTTTCAAAATCATCTCTTTGATAAGGTAAGATCTTAGCTAAAGCTGCTTCTCTGGCTTCTTTAGTTTCCGCCACTATCATTTTACGGAAGTTAAAGATTCTGGTTTCTTCAAAGAACATGTGCTCCGTACGACATAAACCAATACCTTCAGCCCCAAATTTACGAGCTTGGGTAGCATCTTTTGGCGTATCCGCATTGGCTCTAACTTTAAGACGGCGAACATCATCGGCCCAACCCATAAATTTTTCAAAATCACCACTAATTTCTGGTTCCATGGTTTTAATTTGTTCACCGTAAACATTACCAGTTGAACCATCTAGTGATAAATAATCACCTTCATTAAATACTTGGCCATCTTTAGTTGTTAGCGTTTTCTTTTTGTTATCAATTTTTAAGTCGCCCGCCCCACTAACACAGCAACGGCCCATACCACGAGCAACAACTGCGGCATGCGAAGTCATACCACCTCTTAGGGTTAAAATTCCATTAGCATCGCTCATTCCTTGAATATCTTCAGGAGAAGTTTCTAATCTCACTAATAAGGTTTCTTCACCACGATCTTTTGCAGCCGAAACATCTTCTGCTGTAAAGTAAATACGACCAGTGCCTGCTCCTGGTGAAGCGGCTAACCCAGTAGTAATTATTTTAGCTTTAGCTAAAGCTTGCGGATCAAAAGTAGGATGTAATAATTGATCTAATTGTTTAGGTTCAACTTTTAATAAGGCTTCTTCTTTGGTAAGCATTTTTTCATTTACTAAATCAACGGCAATTTTTAATGCCGCTTGGGCTGTTCGCTTACCATTTCTGGTTTGTAACATGAATAGTTTACCATTTTCAATTGTAAACTCCATATCTTGCATATCTTTATAATGGGCTTCTAGTTTTTTGGCAATATTGGCAAATTGCTCATAAACTTCTGGCATTACATCAGCTAAGGTAGAAATTGGTTGCGGCGTTCTAATTCCCGCAACAACATCTTCCCCTTGAGCATTAATTAAATATTCACCATATAGTTTAGCTTCCCCAGTTGATGGGTTACGGGTGAAGGCCACACCTGTTCCACTTTGGTCATTACGATTACCATAAACCATTTCTTGGACATTTACGGCTGTACCCCAAGAACTAGGAATATCATTCATTCGGCGATAGATCTTAGCTCGTTCATTATTCCATGAACGGAATACGGCAGTAATTGCTTCAATTAATTGTTCCTTAGGATCTTGGGGAAATGGATTACCCGCAATCTTTTGGTATACTTTTTTAAATTCTTCAGTAACTTCCATCATATCTTCGGCCGTTAAATCAGTGTCATATTTAGCCTTTTTGGCTTCTTTAATTTCATCTAGTAAGTGATCAAACTTACTTTTATCATAACCTTTAACACGAGCCAAAAAGCTAAATGAAACCATATCGTTCACAATGGCAGCCTTCCCTAATTCCTCCTGCACATTGCGAAAGGTATATCCTTTGCGAATGACGAACGTGCGATCATCTTTATCTACCAAAATATTTGGTGTGTACAAGATCTGATAGGCATAAAAAACGAATGTGATCGTTAAGATTGATGCAATCAGAAAAAAAGTAAGCTTCTTTTTGGATACTTCGGCCATACATAAAATTGGAG
>DAOOOU010000034.1:0-5701 GCA_035387905.1 Bacilli bacterium
TCCAATAAAAAACGGTTATACTTTTGCTGGTTGGTTTTTAGCAGGAACGGCTTTTGATTTTAATGACCCGATAACCGATGATATTACTTTGATTGCAAAATGGAATTAATTTTTAACCACTTATTGCTAAATTAATAGCAACTTGTCAAATAAAAAGGTTAGTGATATAATTTATTTACTGAGGAAGGGAGGGAAAATAATGACAAAAGTAACAGTTAGTAATGGTAATGTTGACGGTGCTTTAAAGCGCTTTAAAATCCAAGTTGCCAGAAGTGGTGTCCCTTCTGAACTGAAGAAGAGAAAACACTATGAAAAACCCGGTGTAAAAAGAAGAGCCGAAAAAAAAGAACAAATTAGAAATGCTCGCAGTCATAGAAAAGATTAGATGTTTTAAATGAATATTGTTGATAATCTTAATAAAGAAATTACCAATGCCATGAAGAATCGAAACACGTTTACATTATCCGTCTTGAGAATGTTAAAAAGTGCTTTACAAATGGAAAAAATAAGTAAAAAAAGGGATTTAGATGAGGCTGAAGTAATTGCTGTTATTAAGAAACAAGTTAAACTTCGTAAAGAAAGTTTAAGTGAATACCAAAAATATGACAAGCTTGAACAGGTTACTAATTTACAAGAAGAGATTCAAATTCTAGCTAAGTATTTACCTACGGAAATGACTGAAGCTGATATTGAAAAAATTATTGAGCAAGCATTTATTGAGTTAAAACCACAGGGTGTTAAAGACATTGGCTTAGTAATGAAGTTTATCAGTCCTAAATTAGCCGGTAAAGCTGATATGAAACTAGTTAATGAACTAGTTCGTAAAAGATTTAATTAATAAATCTTTTTTTATGTTAAGATTAGACATTATCCCAATATATTATTTGTAATCAAGTTAATTTAATAGTAAAATAATAATCAGGAAAGAATAGAATTGGAGAATAGTTTATGATTAAAAATGCTCTTGAGTTAGCCTTAGCTAATGTCTGGCCAATGCTAACTATCTTCTGTGTTATTATAATTACCATTAGAATTGCTTATTTAAAGGTTAATCGCCGCGATTTCATCCCTCATCAAGAAATTACAAGTTTAATCTTTATTGTTTATATCTTACTTTTATTCGAATTATTAACGGGTACGGAAAACAGTATTTATGGCCAGAACCTTGTCCCTTTTACGGAAATTTTTCGTTATGAAATCAAAAGTGAGTTATTTTACTATAATGTTTTAGGTAATATCATCTTATTTTTACCTTTTGGTTATTTTGTTTCCAATTATATTGGGGCGAAGAAAATTAGAACAATCTTTATTATTACAACTGTAATTAGTTTAACCATTGAAGCTGTTCAATCAAGAATTGGTCGAGCTTTTGACATTGATGATGTTATTTTAAATGTAGCAGGAGCTTTACTCGGATTTTTAATTCATAAATTATTAACAATGGTAAAGCGTCATTTACCAAGATTTTTACAAAAAGATTATATTTATGATATATTAGCCATTATGGTTTTAGTAGTAATTTGCTATTACTTTTACCAAATTATTGGATTCGGGTGGTTATCATAAACGATTATACGATAGTTGATAATAACTATTATCAAGATTATGCTTATCTTGATCAAGTTATTAAAAAGACATTATCCCAACAAAAAGTAAAAAAGGTATCTTTCGCCATTATCTTTGTTGATGAAGGCAAGATTAGAGAACTTAATGAGCATTATCGGCACCAAGATAAAGTTACTGATGTTATCTCATTTGCATTTGAAGATAATGAAAAAAAGAGTTATAATGAATGGAGATTACTGGGTGAAATATACATTTGCATTCCCCAAATGCAAAAACAGGCAGTTAAATATAAAACGGGAGAGCAGTTTGAATTATCTTTTTTAGTAGTTCATGGCTTATTACATTTACTTGGTTATGATCACCAGACAATAACTGATGAACAAGAAATGATTAGATTACAGGAGTTGATTTTAAATGCCAGCAATATCAAGGGATGATATTAAAACAAGAGGCCTAAGTCGTTTTCGTAAAAGTTTTATTTATTCAATTGAAGGATTAAAATATGCCTTCAAATATGAACAAAGTTTAACTATTCATATCTTAGCAACAGTAGTGGTTATTTTGACTAATATTCTACTTAAAGTAACCTTTGCCGAATGGGCAACTACTTTACTAACAATTGGGGTAGTATTAGCTATGGAATTAATTAATACGGCAATTGAAGCAGTAGTTGACTTAGTTACTTTAGAAATCCATCCCTTAGCTAAAATAGCTAAGGATTGTGGTTCAGCAGCCACTTTTGTCATGGCCGTTGTCTCTATTATTATTGCTTTATTGGTTTATGGACCATACATTGTTAATTTACTTAGTTAAGGGGGAAAACCATGAAAAGTGGGTTTGTTAGTTTAATTGGCCGAACCAATGTCGGTAAAAGCACGTTAATTAATCAATTAGTAAGCCACAAAATTGCCATTACTTCGAATAAACCCCAAACGACGAGGAATATCATTCAAGGGGTTTATAATGATGAAGATTACCAAATTGTTTTTATTGATACTCCCGGTTTTCATAAACCACATAATCGTTTAGGTAAAGTATTAAATAAACAAGCTGGTTCCTTAGTGGGCAATGTTGATGTGGTTTTATTTGTGATTGATGCCAGTGTACCTTTAGGTGCTGGTGATCAATTAGTTATGACTAAATTAAAGTCATGTCCTTGTCCGATTATTTTAGTATTAAATAAAATTGATAAAATAAGTAATGAAGAATTACTATTAAAAATTAGTGAATATAAAGATTTATTAGATTTTGCTGAAATTGTTCCGGTTTCAGCTCTTAAAAAAGATAATATTGAACGGTTAATTGCGGTCATTAAAAATTATTTGACAGATCACGTAAAATATTTTGATGAACAAGAATATACCACTAACAGTCTTAGTTTTATGATTAGCGAGCTAGTACGGGAGAAATTAATGAATCATATGAGTGAGGAGATTCCCCATAGTATTACTTGTTTTACTTCCCAAATTGAAGAAAAAACTGATTTAGTAAATGTTACCGTCGAAATCATTGTTGATCGTGACTCTTTAAAAAAAATTATTATTGGCAAAAGCGGTCATGTCTTAAAAACCATTGGTACTGAAGCCCGAATGGATATGGAAGAATTACTAAATAAAAAAGTTTACTTAGAGTTATATGTTAAAACCGTAAAAGACTGGCGTGATAAAGAACGCTATTTAAAAGAACTAGGTTTTGTGGAAAAATAATCGAGCCAATCATGATTGGCTCTTTTTTAATAAAAGATTTGCCTTTTTAGTGTATAATATATTAGTGAAGTAGGGTGTTAAAATGATTAAAAAAGTTGAAGGAGTTATTGTTAGTGAAACAACTTATGGTGAAACCTCAAAAATAATTAATATTTTAACCAAAGAATATGGGTTAATTGGGGTTATGGCTAAAGGGGCAAAAACCCTTAAAAGTAAGTTGCGAGCGGTAACTACGCGCTTTACTTACGGCTATTTTCATCTATATTATAAACCCGATAAATTATCAACCTTAATTGCCGTTGATGTCATTAACCAATTAAAGACCATCCAAACAGATATCTTATTAATTGGTTATTTAAATTATTTAACTGAATTAACAACTCAAGTATATAAACAAAATAGTGATGCCAACATTTATGATTTATATATCACTAGTCTTTTAAAAATCAATGAAGGGCTTGATCCTTTAATTATTACTAATATTATTGAAATCAAATATCTTGATTATTTAGGTATTGGTCTCAGTCTTGGCGAATGCATTATCTGTGGTAGTAAACAAAATATTCTGACGATTGATGCTGATGCTGGTGGTTATCTTTGCCAAAATTGTCGTAAAGATGAACCTTTAGTTGATTTAAAAACAATTAAAATGCTAAGAATGTATTATTTAGTTGAACTTAAATCAATTACAAAAATTGATATTAGTTATCAAGTTGAGCAGGAGATAAATAACTTTTTAAATCGATATTATGAACGATATTCGGGATTGTACTTAAAAAGTAAGGATTTTTTAAAAACGATTAAAGAACTGGGTACGTAATATATTGCATAAGTAGGTAATATTAGTTATAATTTTACTGATAACATTAAGTAATAAATAGAACGGATGCGATAAATAATGGCTCAAATAAAAATGGAAGAGATTGTTAATTATTGTAAGCAATATGGCTTCATTTTCCAAGGTAGTGAAATCTATGGTGGTTTAGCTAATACTTGGGACTATGGCCCTTTAGGAGTAGAACTAAAAGAGAATGTTCGTCGCGCTTGGTGGCAGAAGTTTATTCAAGAAAACCCTTATAATTATGGTTTACAATCAGCTATCTTAATGAATCCTCAAGTTTGGGTGACAACTGGTCATGTAACTAGTTTTTGTGATCCTTTAACGGATTGTCGTAAATGTAAAAGTCGTTATCGCGTTGATAAATTAATCATCGAAGCCGAAAATAGACAAGGTAATACTGTAATTTGTGATGGTTGGAATAATAAGAAACTAGAAAAATATTTAGTTGACCATAAAATTGCTTGTCCTAATTGTGGGAGTCATGATTTTACCAAAATTAGAGAATTTAATACTATGTTTAAGACTTTTCAAGGCGTTACGGAAGAAGCCAAAGATACGATTTACTTAAGACCTGAAACGGCTCAAGGTATGTTTGTTAATTATAAAAATGTGGAGCGCAGTTTACGGCTTAAATTACCGTTTGGGATTGGGCAAACGGGAAAGAGTTTTCGTAATGAAATAACCCCGGGTAATTTTACTTTTCGCACTAGAGAATTTGAACAAATGGAACTAGAATTTTTCTGCAAGCCAGGAACTGATTTAGAATGGTTTGGATACTATAAAAACTTTTGTTTAGACTGGCTAAAAAGTCTTGGTTTAAGTAGTCAACATTTGCGTTTAAGAGATCATGAAGCTGAGGAGTTAGCATTTTATTCAAAAGCAACAACTGATATTGAATATTTATTTCCTCATGGTTGGGATGAATTATGGGGCATAGCAGATCGCAGTGATTACGATTTAAAAGTTCATGCCGAAGCGACTAAGACGGATTTAACATATTTAGATCCGGAAGATAATACGCGTTATCTACCTTACTGCATTGAACCAGCTTTAGGTTTAGACCGTGTGATCTTAGCTTTCATTAGTGACGCTTATCAAATTGAAAAAATTAATGAAGCTGATGAACGGGAGATTCTCAAAATCCATCCGGCGCTAGCGCCAATAAAAATTGCTATTTTACCGTTAATCAAAAAATATCATAGCACTAAAGCTACTGAGTTATATGCTGCTTTATGTAAAAAATACCAATGTAATTATGATGAAGCCGGTAGTATTGGTAAACGTTATCGTCGGAATGATGCCATTGGGACCCCTTATTCAATCACAGTTGATGATGAAACCTTAAATAATCAGACTGTTACCATCAGAGATCGCGATACAATGCGCCAGGAAGTAGTTGCCATTAAAGATTTAGATGAATATTTTCAAGATCGTTTCAGTTTTTAGTGAGTTAAATATTGCTAATTATAAATAAATCGACTATAATGATAAATAGGATATAAAATAGGAGGTAAAAATCGTGGCCTTAGAAAAAGTAAAAGATTTTTTTCGGAATATAAGTAGTAAAGGAATTGATGGTACTGAGGAT